>CAYSMU010000014.1:0-16473 GCA_964432145.1 uncultured Chloracidobacterium sp. | reverse complement strand
GCCATGACGTCGCGTATGTTCTCGGTGCCGCAGAGGATCATGCACGTGCGTTCGATCCCGGCCGCGAAACCGCCGTGCGGCGGCGTGCCGTATTCTAGGGCGTCGAGGAAAAATCCGAACTGCGTCCGGGCTGATTCGAGCGTCATTCCCAATGCCTTGAAATTCAGGTCCTGGATCTCCTTCTGGTGGATACGGATCGAGCCTCCGGCACATTCGTAGCCGTTGATGACCGCGTCGTATGCCTTGGCACGAACCTCGCCGAGCAGATGATGCTGGCTGTCATCGAGAACGGCAGTCTTGAATTTCCCAAGGTCCTCGTCCATCGGCGACGTGAACGGATGATGTGCCGCCGTGTAGCGGTCGGTCTCTTCGTCGTGTTCGAACATCGGGAACTCGGTAACGATCAACGCTTCGTACCTATTACGGTCTATGAGGTTCTCGCGTCTCGCTACTTCGTTTCGCAGGGCTCCGAGTGAAGCCGCAACTACCGACTTCTTACCGGCGATGATAAGTACTGCGTCGCCCTTTTCCGCTCCGGCAGTCGATGCGAGTTCGGCGATCTTGCTTTCGCCCAGGACTTTGAGCAGCGACGACGTCATTTCGTCGCCGAGCTTTATCCACGCGAGTGCGCCTGCACCGTAGCGTTTGACGTATTCCTGCAGCTCGTCGGTCTGTTTGCGGGAATAATCTGCCTTGCCCCTGACGACAATGCACTTGATCTCGCCGCCAGCCGAGAGCGTATCGGCGAACGGTGCAAAATCGGTGTCGCGAAGGTTGTCGCTCAGATCAACGAGTTCCATACCGAATCGCAGGTCCGGCTTGTCCGATCCATAACGACGCATCGCTTCGGCGTGAGTGAGCCGCGGCCATTCGGCTGGCAATTCGACGTCGATCAGCCGCAGCACGTGGTTGAACATGCCCTGCATCTCTCGATACACCATTTCGCGGTGCGGGAACGACATTTCCATGTCGAGCTGTGTGAATTCCGGCTGGCGGTCCGCCCTGAGGTCCTCGTCGCGGAAGCAGCGGGCGATCTGGTAATACTTGTCGAAGCCCGCGATCATCGTGATCTGCTTAAGGATCTGCGGACTCTGCGGCAGTGCAAAGAACTTGCCCGTGTGGATCCGCGACGGAACGATAAAGTCACGTGCACCCTCAGGCGTCGATTTAAGCAATATCGGCGTCTCGATCTCGATGAAACCGCGGTTGTCGAAGTATTCACGGATCGCCGCCACGGTCTTCGCACGCATTCGGATGTTGTTCTGCAGCTGCGGGCGGCGCAGATCGAGGTAGCGGTACTTGAGCCGCGTGTCTTCGGCGGCAAGGTTCTCGGACCCCGCGACCTCAAGCTGGAACGGCGGCACTTTTGCTTCGTTCAGGATGAGGATCTCGTCGACCTTGACCTCGATGTCCCCGGTCGCGAGCTTGGCGTTATGAGTGCCTTCGGCGCGCGAGACGACCTCGCCTTTGACCGCAATGACGAATTCACCGCGCAGGTTCTTCGCCTTGGCATGTGCCTCGGCGGCGGTCTCTTCGCTCACGACGACCTGCGTGATGCCGTCGCGGTCTCGAAGGTCGATAAACGTAAATACGCCAAAGTCACGCTTTTTAGCGACCCATCCCATCAACACAACCTGCCTGCCGGCATCGCTCTCGCGAAGCTCCCCGCAGGTGTGCGTTCTCTCTAAAGTTCCCAGTACATCAAGCATAGGTAATTTCAAACGGACAAAAGAAAAACGCCTCCCGTTTTTCGACAATCGGAAGGCGGAACGCGGAAAGGATCTTGCGTTCTCGCCTCACGTATTATTGTCGTCAAAACGAACTGCGTTCATAACCATCGAAGCCCAATCATACTAAACTCGGAATCTTCAACGCAAATCCGAGTATCAGCCTAGAACGTCCATGACAGCGTCAGCATATAGACAAACCCGATTGCCATCATTACTCCTCCGGCGATAAGTATCTTCCATTTGATCGCTGATTTGAATACCAGAGCGATACCGAGAAAGAACATTGCAACTGCAAACACGACGGTAGCTAGATCGAATTTATCACCGGTCGCGTTTGCTTCCTGGCCCTCTTTAAAAGTCTTCTGAGACTGAGCATTCAACTCGGTCGCTTTTGCGAGCATTTCCTTTTGGTAGGTTTCGTCGCCGACCAGATCTTTTTCACTGGCCTTGTCGAGGATCTCGCCTTGAAGGGCCTCGGTCTTTTCTTCGTCGTCACCTTCGTCTCTTTTCGCTTCAGGTGGAAGCCCGAGGGCCTTATAGCCTGCATCGCTCAACTGTCGGGTGTATAAATATGTCGCGATCTCAAACGCACTCTTTGATTCGACCGGATCTTTGTCGGCTTTATCAATACCCTCCTGGGTCAGCCGGTAGGCCGTGATGTCGATCTGTGCGTCCTTGGACATTTCCACGATGGCTCGGCTATTTTCGCTTGCCGCCATCGTAGCCTCCGTATTCGCCTTACTGTATGCCTCGGCCTGAATGCCGCCCCAAAGTCCCGCCTCGAAACTGGCGAGTGCCGTCAGGATCGCACCAACCCCAAGCAAAACGGCGGCATAGAATTCGAACCTGTCGAGCTGTTCCTCTGTCTGCTCACTCATAAATGTCTCCTCGAATTGTAATTAAAGTCAATAGGCCTGGAAGTAGTATCGAGCGAAATAGTAGAGTATCGGAGCCCCGAAAAGCAAACTGTCAAGCCTATCAAGGAAACCGCCATGGCCGGGCAAAATACTGGCGGCATCCTTGGCACCGGCACCTCGCTTCATCGCGCTTTCGGCAAGATCTCCGAGTACGCCGACGACGGCAAGGACGATCGCCAAGGGTATCGAAAACTGGTAGGGGAGTTCGGGAAAGAAAGTCATCGTCGCCAGAGCGGCCCCGCCGGAGGCTGCGACGATGCCGCCGACAAGACCCTCGACGGTTTTCCCTGGAGAGATCGTTGGCGCGAGCTTGTTCTTGCCCAAGGCACGGCCAACGAAATACGCTCCGATGTCGGAGGCAAAAATAACGAGGAAAAAATATCCGAGGAGATGAGTCGAGAGCCCCGGCGACGTTTCAAATCCAACACGTGTCGCGACAAGAAAGCCGCCCAGGAACGCCACGTACAGCACGCCGAAGATCGTTACTCCCATGCCGGCGAGCATCTTGGTAAAATCTGCCTGAAACCGGAATGTCTGCGATATAAGCAGGACGATCATGAACGCCGCGAGCGTCAGTAGGATCAGGTCCGGTGCCTTGACCGGTGCATCGAAGACGAAACCCACAAATAACGCCGCGGCACCGAGATACGCAATGCCCGCGTCGGCCTTTAGCTCAAGCTTTTTCGTCAGCGAATAAAACTCGAACAATCCTGCCGCTAAAGCAATGCCCGCGATCGCCACGAACAGCCAAACCGTCTCACGCACCCAGAGCGGCAGAATGATCGACGCGATTATGACCGGCAGGGCGATCAGGGCTGTGATTATTCGGGTTTTCATTTCTTGATACCGCCGTATCGTCGGTCACGCTTCTGATACTCGATGATCGCCTCGAATATCTGCGGCCTGCGAAAGTCAGGGAACAGCGTCGGAGTCACGTAGATCTCGCTGTATGCCAACTGCCACAGAAGAAAATTTGAGATCCGGAACTCGCCGCTCGTTCGTATCATCAGGTCGACCTCAGGCAGGCCGTGAGTGTAGAGGTTGCGCTCGATGTCATCTTCAGTCAGATGATCTATCACGTCGTTGCGTCTCTCGATCTCCGCGAAGGCTAGTCGAGCAGCACGAATGATCTCGGCACGGCCGCCATAATTAAGAGCGACGTTCATGACCATTCCAGTGTTTTCAAATGTGGTCAACTCTGCTCTCTTGATCTCTTTCTGAACGTCCTCAAACAGGCCCTCGACCTGCCCGATCGCTCTGAAACGAATATTATTTCGATGAACTTCCTTTAAGTCGGTGCGAATATACCGTTTCAACATCGACATGAGGCCCCGAATCTCGGCTCGAGGCCGTTTCCAGTTTTCGGTCGAGAATGCGTAAAGCGTGACTGCCTTGATCTCAAGGCGTGCACAGGTGTCGACGATCGCACGAACGGAATCGGCGCCTGCTCGATGCCCAAGGATCCTTGGCTGTCCTTTCGCCTCCGCCCAACGTCCATTCCCATCCATGATCACGGCGATATGGGCAGGCAAGCGGTCAGGATCCATCGAGGCGAGGAGTTTGCCCTCGGCGGAATTTGGTTTGATGATCCCTTCAAAACCCTTGAGCATAGAAAGAAATTATGACTACAGATGAATACGGATAGACCCCAATAAGAGCGGTCCTTCTATGTGTGCCTATCCGTGTTCATCTGCGGTTGATCCTCTTGTCCATTACAGAAATGATGGCGTCGCGGTTGATCGGGCCATAAATATGCGGGTATATCTCACTCCCGGTCGACGGCTCGTTCAGGACCCGCGACATCAGCCTCTCACTGTCGATCTCAAGAACCACGACCTCATCGGCGTCGCCGTAATATCGTTCGATGACCGCGTCGAGCTGATGCTCGAAACTGCAGTGAATGAAGCCCTCTGTCTCGAGGCTCGCATGCCGGTATAGGCCGGTATCAAACGCCGCCCACACCTCGGGTAATACTATGTGGTAGATCAGCATCAGCTTCAATCGTACTCAACCCTCAACAACGTCAAACCCTGTGCTGACGCCGTCTTTCCGGCCAAACTTCGGTCGCCTGTTATTATTGCCGTCTGAATTGTATCACTATCTTTCTCGCCTCGCCCGACCTCGAGCATCGTCCCGACGATCGATCTGACCATGTACCTGAGGAAGCCGGTTGCCGTGATCCGAAACTCAATGAGAGTCCCCTGCGCACGGTCGTCCCAACGTGATTCGACGGTGAAATCGAGTATTGTCCGAACACGGCTTTCGCCGTCCGAGCGAGCCGATGCGAACGCCGTCCAGTCGTGTTCGCCAAGGAAGAGCCGCGCTACTTGGTTCATTCGGGCGACATCGAGCGGCCGGTGCTCATTATGAGCGAACCGCCGCCAAAAGGGCGACATCACGGGGGCGTTGACGACGCGATACAGATAGGTCTTTTTTTTAGCCGAAAACCGGGCGTGAAATTCATCAGGGGCGATTTCGCATTTCATTATCCGAATGTCGCGCCACAGATTTCCGTTGATCGCGGCTTTGAGCTTTTCGGGCGTGAACTTACCGTCTGGGAGATGAACGTTGGCGACCTGGCCCTCGGCATGCACGCCGGCGTCGGTACGGCCTGAGCCGTTGACCGAGACCTTGGCGTCGGCGAGCATTCCGATCACGCGTTCAAGCTCGCCTTGGATGGTGCGGTCGTTCTCCTGCACCTGCCAGCCGTGAAAATCGGTGCCGTCGTATTGGATGAGTAATTTAAAATTCATTAAGTCAGAACCGACTGCGTCTGCTGACGGCGAAAAGCAT
The DNA here is from genome assembly GCA_964432145.1 of uncultured Chloracidobacterium sp. Lineage (GTDB taxonomy): Bacteria > Acidobacteriota > Blastocatellia > Pyrinomonadales > Pyrinomonadaceae > OLB17. The sequence goes on along the minus strand of CAYSMU010000014.1, from coordinate 11,033 downwards.
ATTCTATCCTGTCATGGGAATTAACGGGAAGTTTTGCCCGCGAATAGCTCGAAGGCGACATCGGGACCAAGTCTTTCCTAATTGTGACAGTCGCGCTATTCGCGGGCTAGATCTCCTTCACCCGCTTTCGGCGAGACGAACTGCAGCTTGAATCGTTCGCAGCAAACTAGAGAAGTTTCATCGAATTCGAAGCCCAATTGAGCTGATTCCTTTTCGAAGTAGTCGCGATGAACTCGCCGCCAATATTCGAGCGACAGGTCACCTTCGCCTTCATCTGCAGCGAAACCGGCATCGACGTCGCGAAAGGGCAGATGGCGGATCTCAGTAGTTCGGATGATGCAGAGCGGCGTTCCTTCGAAGTCGGTTACGACACTGAAGCCGTTATCGATCGGCGCGTTTTCTGGAATGAGATCGTTTGTTTGAGCGAGGCTCGCGGTCGCTGTTTTGGTCCCGGCGATCACCAGCTCGGCCAATTCCAGTGCCATCTTGTGGGAATTCCCAAAATACCAAACCTGGTAGGGCGTAAGGATATCAACGCCGCTCGCAAGGCAAAAGTCCACCCAAAACTTCTCGACTGTATCCGAGGTCATGTTGTCATTTCGACTACTCTGGCAACGATCGCTTCCGCAAACCGTTTAGGTGCTCCACTATTCATTCGAAGATACAACGCCGGTTCTATCAGCTCGAGTTCCATCAGGGAAAAACCCCCTTCACGGTCGCGGACAAGATCGACTCGTGTATATAGCAGATCGCGACCGATGGTTGAGACGGTTTCGCGTCCCGCGACTAAAAGGTCTGCATCCGGGTGGATCTCCGCAATGATGCCGCCGTGCTCTTCCTGTACTCGAAAGTCAGCCGGTTTCGGCATTTTATTGATGGCGTGGCTCAGCTCACCGTTGAAGTAAAAAAGGGAATATTCGCCCTCGGCGATAATGTTCGGCATGAAGGGTTGGACCAAGAACGGCCGGTTAGCGAATACGGCCTCAAGCGACGGATCGTATGCAGTGAGCCTGTAAGTGTGTCCGGCTGTTGCGCTTACGGTCGGCTTGATGATGATCTCATTCGTATTCAACTCAGCGAGCCAGCGGCCGAATTCACCCGCCGAATACGCTGCATCCCAGATCGTCGGCACGATACGGCAGCCTCGCTTCTCCATATCGCGTAGATAGCGTTTGTCGAGGTTCCAACGGACGATGTCGAGTGGATTCTCAAGACGTGTCCGCGATCCGATCTCGGCGAGGACGGCGAGGAACTCATTCGGCGTTTTCTGATAGTCCCACGTCGTGCGAATGACAACACATTCAAAGTCGCTCCACGATCGGTCCGTCTGCCTCCACGAGAGAGTTTCGACCTCCCAGCCAAGTTCAGCCAGCGGCCCGACAGCGAGATCGTCGTCGGCGACATATCCGCCCAGGTCGTCCATCGAAAGAAAGCAGATAGGTTTCATAAGGCTCGGCTAGTGTAAAGCCGGAATATGAGGTTAACCACAGATGGACACAGATAAACACAGATTGATCGAATTCCTGGATCTGTGACTATCTGTGGTTAATTTCTCTTAGCTGAACAAACTACTCTGACGGCACTCGGCTGCCGGGTTTTACGGCCTCGATCCCGGCCTTGCACATCGGGCAATCGTCCGGCGAATAGCTCGGTACGTCGAGGCTGACAAGCGAGATGCGTGGAACCCCGACATCCGCCCCCCCGTTCGATCGGTCGATTATCGACGCCGCAGCGATCACCTTCCCGCCATTTGCCTCAAGGACCGCGATGCATTCGCGAGTCGAGCCGCCCGTAGTAATAACATCTTCGACGACGAGGATCCGCTCGCCGGGCGTCAGCGTGAAGCCGCGCCGAAGCGTCATCTCGCCGTTCTGCCGCTCCGTCCAGAGAAACCTTACGCCCAGGGCCTGCGCGGCCCCGAAGCCGATCACAAGCCCGCCGATCGCCGGCGACGCCACCGTCTCGATACCGCTTTCGCGAAAATGTTCGGCGATCGCCGTCCCGAACTGGGCGGCGTCAGCCGGATGCTGCAAGGCGAGAGCACACTGAAGATATTTCGGGCTGTGCAATCCGCTTGACAGAACAAAATGCCCCTCGAGCAGAGCTTCGCGGACTCTAAAATGATCCAAAACGTCTGTCATAAGTCTTTTGTTGCTGGTAACAGGTCAGAGTATACAAAGGTTCGCAAAGTCGAACAGCTTTGCTAAACTCTTCCCAGATGACACCGTATCCTAACTTAATGTCCGAGTCATTGCTAATAAACGAAACCGTGGCGTTGCTGCGTTCGTTTGGCGGCAAAGCCTCGGCCGTAAGTGTTGTGGATTTCGTAATGCGGATCCGAAAACCGCAGCCGGCCCTTGCCCGAATGCTTGTCGCCGACTTGATCGAACGCGATCCCAGGCTATCTCTAAACGGCGATACGGTTGAGCTTACCGAAGCCGGATTTGATGGCCGCGAATTAAGTGAGACCGAATTTGTTGTATTTGACCTCGAGACCACCGGTGCGAAAGCTCCTCCGTGCCGGATAACCGAGATCGGGGCTTATCGCGTTCGCAACGGCAAGGTCGCCGAAACATTTCAAACGCTCGTTAACCCCGAGATGCCGATACCTATTTTCATAACGCAACTCACAGGGATAGACGATGCGATGGTCGGAGGCGCGCCGGTTTTTGCTGAGATCGTGGACGACTTTATCAGATTCATCGGGGATTCAGTTCTGGTAGCCCATAATTCGGGGTTTGATATGCGATTCCTGAACTACGAGATCGGAAGAGTCTTTCCGGACTATCGACTGGCAAACCCGTGCCTATGCACGGTCCAGCTCTCGCGAAAACTGCTGCCCGACATCGTAAACCACAAGCTCAAGACGGTCGCGGAGCATTATCAGATCGACCTTGTAAATCATCACAGGGCGAGTGCCGACGCGTACGCCACGGCTCATATTTTTGTGAATCTGCTCGCGAAACTCTGCGACGGCGGCGTCACCGACCTCGCCGGAGTGCGAAAAATGAGTAACCGGAAACACAGGTATGTCCGTTAAGCCGGTCGATTAGTTTTATGTTAGAACCAACGAATCTTCAGGATCTAGACATCCGCCCGACGCCGCGTGAGGAAATGAACCTTTACAAACTCGATGCGTTTGCGTACGAGTTTCCCGGCAAAGAGATCTGGGTGGAATTTGATATGCCCGAGTTTACGGCGATCTGTCCGTTCTCGGATTTTCCCGATTTCGGCGTGATAAGGCTCAAATACGTCCCCAACAACCTTTGTGTTGAGCTGAAAAGCCTTAAACTCTACATCAACTCATTCCGAAATGTGAAGATCTTTCACGAACACGTCGTCAACGTCATTCTCGAGGATTTCATCGCCGCCTGTGACCCCCTTAAGGTTGAGATCGAGGGAGATTATCACGTCCGAGGGAACATTAAGACAGTCGTCAGGGCCTCGTATGCAAAGCCCGTCTAGTGGACACTTGCTGACAAGACGTTCGGTTCTGTCATATGAAGTTTGAGACAGGCTGATTCGACTAGTCGACATACTTCTGTCTCCATCCACTTGTGGTCTTTTCGTTCGGCGTTTGCAATCTCTGAAACTACAAGGAATTTTGCCTTTTCAAGCATTGTCTGTTCACGGAACGACAACTTCTTTTCAAAACTCAGGTACGTCAACTTCTTAAGTACCTCCGCGGCCTCAAAAACATCCCCTGAATGTAGCTTTTCGGAGAAATCTCGGGATCGCGATTTCCAGTCACCCATTGTCGGATCAAAGTCGGAACCGAGAGTGCCTATTAACCGTTTGCACTGCGACGACGAAATCAAAGGCCGCAATCCGACGCTGTCGGTGTTGGCCTCGGGCACAAAAATAGTAGAATTATCGCCGAGAACTCGCAGACAATAGCCGACCAAAGAATTCTCTCCGATCATGCGCTTCTTTATCTCTTCGACAAGGCATACGCCTTGGTTCGGATACGCTACTTTTTGCCCAACTGTAAGCTGCATCTCCCTTTCTCTCCTCCTTGGTCGAGAGCGGAAAAAAAGCATCGAAGATCAAAAAACGACTTCCGTGAAATATACGATGTAGAGACATTATAGCACGGAAATTCAGCGCGAAGTAAGAAATATTCGGGCGGAGCTATCGTGACGGGAGTTCTATGCGAAACGTCGTTCCCGTACCGAGTGCTGACGTGACGCTGACCTCGCCGCCGTGGAGCTTTGCGAGATGCTTGACGATCGCCAGACCAAGGCCCGTGCCCCCGAGATCGCGTGAACGAGCGCGGTCTGTGCGGTAAAATCGTTCGAATATCCGTCCGATATGCTCGGGCAGGATGCCTTCGCCGGTGTCGGCGACGGTTATAATGTCGTTTCCGTTCTCATGTGTTGCCGATACGGTGACACTGCCCTCGGGACGATTGAATTTAATTGCGTTGTCGATCAGATTGGTCAGCATTTGCTCCAGCCGAACCGGATCGGCCGTGATGACCGTTGGGTCTGGAATGTTATTGACGAACGTTATCCCGCGATCGCCTGCTTTGGCGGAAAGCGCTGTCATTACGTCCGCAACCGCGGAGTTGAGATTGACCGTGCGGATGTCGATCGAGACGCCGCCCGATTCGATAAGCGAAAGCTCAAGAATATCGGCTATTAGGCTGCTCATTCGTTCGGCGTTACGGCGGATCACGCCGAGAAAACGCATGTTATTCTCGCGGTCGTCAATACCGCCGTCCTCGAGGGTTTCGACGAACGCGAGGATCGAAGTGAGCGGTGTTCTTAATTCGTGCGAGATATTTGAGAGGAATTCCTGACGGACGAGTTCGAGCCGGTCGATCTGCGTGGTCTCGTAAAAAAAGCCGATCGCAAGCCGAGCATTATTCAATTCGATCGGGGCGACGTGAACGTCAAATTTTCGCTGGCCGGCACGGTTGAGTTCGAGTCGGGCGTCAGACGAAGCCTGATTTGCGATCGCTCGACGAAATGCCTCGTGGAGGTCAAGGTCTCGGATCACCTCGCTCAGCCGTTTATTCTCGATATCCAATCCGTCACGTCCGAACGCGACAGCGGCCGGAACATTGCAGTACGCGACGCGCATGTCGGCGTCGATCACGAGCACGCATTCGCGAGTAGTGTCCAAAATGCGCTGTAGTATCTGGTCGGCAGACGGAGCCATTTTTGTACTTGCGGCTTGTTCCATCGCAATTATTTACAACCAACAAAACGATAGCCAATGCCGACGACGGTTTCAATGCCGCCGCCGCATTCGTCGAGCTTCTGCCGGAGACGGCGAATGTGAACGTCGAGGGTCCGCGTGTCACCGAAATAGCTGTAGCCCCAAACGTTGTCTAGAAGCTGCTGTCGGGAAGCAACACGGCCGGAATTCTTTATGAGATGTTCGAGCAGGGCGAATTCCTTGCGGGTGAGTCTTACGCTTCGTCCTGAACACGTAACGCGCATGTCAGCAAAATCGACGGTTAGCTGAGCGTCCTCATATTTCGGTGTCGACTCGGTCTCTACGCGGCGAAGCACCGCACGTACACGAGCGATGACCTCTTTGATCGAGAACGGCTTGACCACATAATCGTCGGCGCCCGTCTCTAAGACCATCACGCGGTCGCCCTCGGCGGCCTTTGCGGTGAGCATGATGATCGGCGTCCGCTCCGTAAGTGGTTCTCGGCGGAGTCGGCGGCAAAGTTCGAGGCCGCTCATTCCCGGCAGCATCAGATCGAGCAGGATCAGCGAAGGCGTCGTCTTTTCGTCAAGTGCGAGGCGCAGCCCTTTCTCACCCGACTCGGCGATAACCGGCCTGAAGCTTTCACGCTTCAGGTTGTAGTGCAGGCTCTCGGCGATGTCCGGATCATCCTCGATGATCAGAATGGTTGGCTGCATGGCTTTAGGTGAATTGTATGTAAAATCCGTTCCTTTTGCGATATTCTATGGGCCTGGGATTACTCGAATATTAACGGAATGTTACGAAGTTGTTAAATATCAGACATTTGAGCGTTTTAGTGCGCAAGAATGTCATTGATCGTCGTTAGTATCTTACGGCGGTCTAAGATTAAAAATATGTTGCGAATAATTGCGTCGACTCTCCCTATGGTTTTGGCCGGGACTCTGGTAGTCCGGGCACAAGAAAACGTCAAAGTTCCTGATGAAGTAAAGCACTTTGTCGGCAAGGATATGTCTGCCCTGGCGTGCGAATCTGCCGATCTCAACGGCGATGGCCGTCCGGATTATGTTCTCGTCGTCGAAACGGCCGCTTCTGCCGCGGATCGGAACTCCGAGTACGAGCGGACGCTGATGATCGTCACCCGGGGCACAGACGGTAAACTAAAGCTCGCAAAACGCAACGGCAGCGTCGTCTATTGTCGCGGCTGCGGCGGCGCTTTCGGTGATCCTTTTGCGGGTGTTACTGTCAAACGGAATAGTTTCACGGTCAACAATTACGGCGGCAGTGCATCGCGGTGGAGCGAGAGCTATACATTCAATTATTCGCGGATCGATAAGACATGGCAGCTCGTCAGGTCGGTGAGCGAGAGCTTTCATACGCTGACCCCTAACTCCGCAAAGCGGAAGGTCAGAACGCCGAAGAACTTCGGCAAGATCGACATCGCCGATTTTGATACGTCGAAGATCAAATAGGAAAACAAAATGCGACCCACAAGGATCATTTTGCTGCTTTCCTCAGCCTCGTAATGGTTGTTTCAAAAGTACTGGCGGGCGATTACGCAGATCTAAATTTCATTGGCTTTTCCGCGGACGGTGCGTATATGGCGTTTTGAGGAGTCTGGCGAATGGGATGACGAAGACAAAGCCCGTGCGAAAACAATGACGACGCCTTAAAGATCGAACTGACGCTGAAGGACAACACCCATCATCAGGACATTCCCCTGCAGGTCCTCCAGAAAGACAAAGACCTGCCGCCGTCGCGGCACTGCCCGTATGGCTACCGGATCGAACAGGTCTATTTCTACAAGGATCGTCTTGCCGTCTTTCTGAACGTATTCAGCCAGGGATTCGAAGGGCCGGATATGCGGTACATAGCGGTTACGGGACTATTGGAATTCGCGAGCGTACCTCCTGGAGAATAGATTTGGTCACTTCATCTCTTCCTTTGGCCTGATCACCGTCATTAATTCCCCACAGCCGTCGTTGATCTCGCCCCATGTCTCGACATCGAGTTCGATGACGGCGAGAGCCGCGGTTGGCATTGGCTCGACCCTTCCGGTCAAATAGCGAATGAGTCCTTCCATCCCCGGATTGTGGCCGATGAGCATGGCCGAGGAGAATTTGTCGTTTATTTCAGAAACGGCCTGACGAAGTGTGTTCGCGCTTGCCTCATAGATGCGCTCATCATGGACGGTCCCGGAATCAAGAGAGCCGCCCGCGATCACAAGCGCTGCAGTCGAACGCGCACGTAGGGCCGGCGATGAAATTATGATCTCGGGCAACATCTGACGTCGACGCATCAGGCCGCCCATGAACGGAGCGGTCTTTTTGCCGCGCTCGTTCAGCGGGCGGTCAACGTCTGCCATCGAAGGGTTGTCCCAGCTCGATTTCGCGTGACGCATTAGGTAGATCGTTCTCATACGGCAAGCGATTCTACCGCTCATTGTGTAAAGCGGCAACCTGTTGATATAAGATTGGAGTTGAACTGCTTTGAGCTTATGAACAGGAGGGGATGCAGCCGCTGAACGCTGCTTTGCTAATAAACCTGCTTGGTTTCGCGGTCGGTATCGCGCTCTACGCGCTGCTCGGTCTGATGGTCGTGCGTCACCGCCAGCGGGACAGGCCTCGGAACATTAGTGTATTGCTGCTTACGACCGCGGCACTCGGCATTTTGTGGAATGGCGGCGAGCTTTACGGCTTCGTCCAACGAGATTTTGGCAGCGCCGCGATATCCCCTATGCTTGCGGCGATCGCGTTCGCGGCCCTCGGGTTCCTGCCGTCGGTCGTCGTACATTCGGCACAAAGTGACGACTCACGAATCCACTGGCTGACGTATCTCGCATATTGCGTGAGCGTTTTTGCCGCGGCTCTTCATTTCCGGGCGGCGTTTGCAGGCGTCGGAGCGCCATCGGAGATCGCTCTTCAAACGCAAACGTTCGCTTCGCTCGCCCTGGTCGTGGGGTTGTTGATCTTCAATCTCAAGCAGACACTTGAAAAGAAGGCAATATGGGCAAGCGCTCTGCTCATATTCGCCGTATCGGCACTACATCTGACCGGCGAACGCGAAGGCTCGGCTTGGTATATCGAACTCGTGGCACACCAATCGTCTCTGCCGCTTGCGTTCGCCATACTCTATCAGAATTACCGCTTTGCGTTCGCCGATCTTTTCATAAAACGGGCGTTCTCGCTGCTGTTGCTCGCGGGGCTTGCGTTTGGGCTGTATGTTTTCGTCGCGGTGCCGCTTCTCCGTTATCACGAAACGCATGACCGCGACGACGTGCTCGCGGCGGCTCTGGTCGTCGGGCTCTGGATAGCGACCGCGCTTGTTTATCCGGCGTTGCACAAGTTCGCCGACTGGCTGGTCGATACGGTTTTCCTCAAGCGCGCGGATTACCGTGAGCTGGAGGCGGGCCTGGTACGCGATATAGAGAATTCCGGATCTGTTGAGGCGGTACTCGATACTGTCTGCAACCGTTTGTCGGACGCATTGACGGCGCGGCGTGTCGAATGGACCGAAAAGGCTAATGGAGTGTATCTGGCCTCGCCCGTGACCGTATCGATGTTGGACGCGTCGATCTTCATCCAAACCGCCGACGAGCCGCAATACCTGATCAGGATGGACGGCTTTTTCGGCGGGCGGCGGCTTCTCTCGGACGACATAGCGATGCTCGAGGCGGTCGCACTTTTTACCGCCCGGCGGATAGATGTGATCCGCGTCGCCGAGGAGCGCTTCGAACGAGAATTCCGCGAGCAGGAATTTGCCAAGCTCGCGGCCGAGGCTCAGCTTACGGCGCTTCGCTCGCAGATAAATCCGCACTTTCTCTTCAACGCGCTTACGACGATCGGCTATTTGATCAGGTCCTCGCCCAATAAGGCGTACGACACGCTGCTTAGGCTTACACAGCTTCTCCGCGGCGTACTGCGGTCGACCGGCGAGTTTTCGACACTTTCCGACGAGATCAAGCTCGTCGAAAGCTATCTCGACATCGAGCGGGCACGTTTCGAAGAGAAACTGCACGTCAAGATCGACGTAGCCGCTGATGCCGGGAATGCAAAAGTCCCCTCGCTCATTCTCCAGCCGCTAGTTGAGAACGCGATCAAACACGGCATCTCGGAAAACCGCGGCGGAGGCGAGATACGTATATCGGCTGTGATCGCGGTTGAGGATGACCACCGCGATCTTCGCCTGACAGTCTGGGATTCAGGAGCGGGAGAGGCGGTGAAAACAAAAGAGAACTCGGCAGGTGTAGGCCTGCGTAATATACGCGAACGCCTCGCGTCGTACTATGGCAACGCCGCCACTTTGACCCTTGAGAGCAATAATGGACGTGGTACTCGGGCGACGGTGATCCTGCCTGTGAGGTGATCTTAAGGTGGACGATTCAGATCGGCAGACAGGAAATGTAGTATTTTCCTAAACGACGTTCTGCTTTCAGCAGCCAGGCAAGGGCTGTTTTTTGAACATTTTCGAATATGAACAAGATCAGGGTAATCATCGCTGACGACGAGCGCCCAGCTCGTGAATTCCTCAAATCGATACTCAGCGAATTTGAAGCGGTCGAACTCGTCGGCGAAGCCGAGAATGGGGTCGACGCGATCGAGTTGGTCAAAACGCTAAAGCCGGACCTTGCCATACTCGATCTCAAAATGCCCGAGGTCTCAGGGCTCGACGCGGTAAAGATGCTTCGCAAAGATCAGATGCCCCTTGTTGCCTTTGCCACTGCCCACGATGAATTTGCGGTCGAGGCGTTCGAGTTGAACGCCGTCGATTATTTGCTCAAGCCTGTCGAAAAGGCCCGGCTCGCAGAAACGCTCAGTCGTGCTGCCGATCGGCTCGAAAACAGCGATTGGCGCGCCGTCGAATCGGAAAAGGTCCGTAGTGCCGCGAGCGATTACGAATCAGCCGAAAACCGAACGCCGTTGACGCGGATCCCCGTTCGCGTCCGTGAGGAGATCTATCTCATTCCGGTGGAGGAGGTTGCGTCGATCGTCGCGGATGGCGAGCTTCTGCATATCACCACCGAGGCAGGGAAGCGTTACGTAGTAAACCATCGCCTCAAGGACATCGAGCTTCGCCTCGACGCCGCACAATTTGTCCGACTCTCGCGAGGTGCGATCGCCAATTTCTCGTTCATCGACCGGATCTCGCCGATGCCCGGCGGCACATATCTCGTAACCCTGACAAACGGCCAGGAGATCGCCGCCAGCCGCCTGCAGTCCAAGATCCTGCGGGCAAAGCTCCTCAAGTTGTAAGAGCCTCTAGGCCCCGATCCCCGTAAATTCAAAGCCTCTATCTTGCCTATTGATTCCTGCGGCGGTATTCTTATTATTTTAATTTGGGTCGGAGGAAATCGATGATAGATAAGGGCGTAGAGATCGCTCCTGCAGAAGGGAAACTTGGTATTTTGCTTGTCGGACTCGGTGCCGTCAGCACAACATTGGTCGCGGGCGTCGAAGCCGTCAGACGCGGCATTTCGGCTCCGGTCGGTTCGCTCACTCAGATGGGCACGATCCGTTTGGGTAAACGCACGGACAATCGCTCGCCGCTTATCAAGGATTTTGTTCCGCTCGCCGATCTTAATGATGTTGTTTTTGGCGCATGGGATATCTTCCACGACAGCGCCTACGACGCGGCGATGAACGCGGGCGTTCTCGAAAAGGACCTGCTCAACCAACTGTCCGAACCACTCTCGTCCCTTAAGCCAATGGCGGCGGTCTTTGAACAGAATTACGTCAAGCGCATAACCGGCGAGAACGTCAAGACAGGCAAGAACAAGATGGATCTGGCGGAGCAGCTTATTGCTGACATCGCTAAATTTAAGTCTGACAACAATTGTTCGCGGCTTGTCATGGTCTGGGCCGCCTCGACCGAGA
>CAYSMU010000013.1:2329-17336 GCA_964432145.1 uncultured Chloracidobacterium sp. | reverse complement strand
GACCTGGAGACCATCCAGTATGAAACGACTGATGTTTTTCATCTTGCGGCTGCATATGACCTTGCTGTGCCCAAGGATGTCGCGTTCGACGTAAACCTTCAGGGTACGAAGAATGTGAACGATCTCGTTTGCTCGATAAAAAATCTTCGCCGGTACAACTATGTGTCAACATGCTATGTTGCCGGCAAGCGGGAAGGGGCCATTTTCGAAACCGAGCTCGAGCATAAGGCCGGTTTTCGGAACTTTTACGAGGAGACCAAGTATCTCGCCGAACTGGAGGTCGAACGGCTAAAACCGACGTTGCCGGTGACGATATTTCGGCCATCGGTCGTGGTCGGAGATTCGGCAACGGGCGAGACAGCGAAGTATGACGGCATCTATTATCTTGTACAATATCTGAGAAAGGCCCCATCGGTGTTAAGACTGGTGAATGTCGGAAATGACAAGGTGCGGCTCAACCTTGTACCGGTCGACTTTGTTGTCGACGGCATCGCTGCACTATCGAGGGACAAGGATGCCGTCGGCAAGACGATAGCACTTGCGGATCCGATGCCGTTTACGACCGAGCAGCTCTTTGACATCATCGCGAAGGAGATGACCGGGCGAAAGTCGGAGTTTCACCCACCAATGCGCCTGACGGAGTGGTTCCTTAACACGCGAATTTCTCCCGTTATCACCGGCCTGCCAACGGTCGGTGTTCCGTACTTCTTTATCTCGCAGACGTACGATACATCGGTAGCGTCCGAGTTGCTCGGGCCGCATTCCGTCGTGTGCCCGCGTTTTGATCAGTACTGCGGCAACTTGCTCGACTTTGTCGATGAGTTTCCGGTGCTGTGATCCGGCAGGGCCCGACTGGTCATAATCGATAGGAGGATCGACCATGAAATGCCAAATCGCCTGTTTTTCCCGCATCGCTGCTCCCGTTTTATTGACTTTTTTGCTGACGCTCGGCGGCGCCGCGCAGGTAAAGCCAGCCGAGCAAACACCGGAACAATTGTGTAAATGCTCCGGCGACAGTTCCGCTCGCCTCGGCGGGCTGGCGAATTACGACGCATTTCAAAAACGTTATGCCCGCCGGTTCCGCACTCCGGCGGAATCGCAGCTTGCCTGGCGGGTCTACCAGGCAGTTAATCGCTGCAATGCCGTAATGGTGATCGGCCGGCTCGCCGATACAGCGGACTTTGAGGGAAAGTCGGGCTACTGTGTGCTGCGCGGCCTCAGCAACTGGACAGTCGCGATAAACGATGTCTTTATCAATGCCGGCACAGACCGTCAATCGGGCTTTCTACTGGTCTCGCAGCCGCCGATCGAAGCCCTCGGAGCAATAGACGCGCGAAAGGTCGAGAGTGACCGCGAGACCCATTGGCGGGTGATATACAATCACGAGATCGCCGAGGTCGAAAGCACCAGGCGTTATAAGCTTGCGGGCGAGCCGTCAACATTTTCGCCCCGGCGACCGGGCCGATTTGACCATAAGGAGTGTTTCGACACAGCAGGAGCCTTTAACGGGACTCTGACAGTTCGCGAGGTTCGCGGGCAATCGAATATACAGCCGGGACAGACGAGAATTGCGAACATCTCGATCGAACAGGCGGGATGCAGAGCCGTACTGAAATTTGGGACCAATGAGATCGCGGGCTACTTGATCCCTGAAGGCCCGCCCCATCTTACGGGCGTGCTCGATGAGGTCATCGCCGGTTCGCTAGTTCACGCTGAGATAATGAGACCGCCGAACGGGCCGCTCAACCTCACGATCGAACAGCGATCGGCGACGGCGACCATCATCAGCACCGGCAGGCTCAATCGCAGGTAGGCGGCCGAGGCAAATCATAAGGTCTGCACCGCATCATACTGACAATGCAGGTATTTCCAGAGCGGTTAATTGTCTGTCTAATGTTCGTTTTCGGCGCTTCTGCCGCCGCCTTCGGCCAGAGCGGCCGCGTTCAGGCGACCCCGACGCCGACCCCGCCGGATGACACAGTTCGCATCTTCACGGAAGAGATCAAGCTGAACGTTCTCGCCTTTGATGAGGAAGGCAAATTCTTTAATGATGTAACCGCGAACGACCTGGTCATCTCCGAGAATAACGTTTTGCATCAACCCGCCAGCGTCCGGCGGCTACCGGCAAACGTCCTGATCGTAATGGATACCGGCGGCGAGATGCGTGCCGTCAAATCGCTGGATCGCACCCGTAAGGTCGCGTCCGGTGTTGTCGCTGCGCTTCGCCCGGGTGATTCGGTCGCCGTGATGGCATATGCCGATAAGGCCGAGATCACAGGTGAATGGACAACTGATAAAACCGAGGCCCTCGCTGCGATCAAGCGGGCGAATTTCGGACGGCGCTCCGTTTTTGTGGACGCACTTAAGCTCGCCGCGGACTTCCTGATGCGTGATCCGATCGAGAACAGGCACCTTGTGCTGATAACCGACGGTACCGACAGCCTCGGCCGTTCGTCGGCAAAGTTTGATTCTCTGCAAAGGTTGATGGCGACCGACATCAGCGTTCACGTGCTGAGCTATACGGCGATGGAATCAGATGACATCGAGCCGCGTACAAAGGCGACCTCTAACGATCTACCGATAAAGGCGATGCCTGACGAGATAGCCGCAACGCTGCCAAACGGCGTAAAGGACAAAGGTGTAAAGATCGGCCCAACAATAAATCTTGACCGTACGCTGATCAAACGAATGAAGGCTCGAAAGGCCGATCTCGAGGCCAGCCAGGAACAGCTCGAGCAGCTCGCCGAGAGTACCAACGGCGAATTCATTCTTCCCGGAACGGTCGACGAAATGACCGAAAAAGCAGCACTTGTGGCCCGGATGATCGATTCGAGCTATGTCGTCACCTACACGCCAAAGATCCCCGTTATCGAGACCAGAGGCATTGCGGAGCGCAAGATCGACGTCACCTCAAAACGTCCGGGGCTGATCGTCCAGGCCCGGCGGAAGCTGGTTTTTAGAGCCTCAAAATAGCATCAGATTGAACCTGCTGATGAGGTCCCGCGTACAAAGATCGAGAATCTTTGTAACCGTGAGGCGCCCGTTAGCGTCATCATTTTCGACAGGTCATTCACGGCAGCCGAATTCAAACGAATGAGCAGTTACCCGACCGCTTTGCAAAACGAGAACTTGATCCAACTTGCGGAGAGCGACGCCGATCGGGGACTTTTGCGCGCTGAGCGGACTGATAATCAGCTCGTCGAGCTTGTGCTGGCCGGTGATGAGACCTCGTTCGAGGAGATATTTGACCGTCACAAACGGCTTGTTGCGGTTATTGCAAGCAGGCATTTCCGGCGACACGAGGAAATAGAAGAGATCGTACAGACGGCATTTGCCAAGGCGTTTACGGAGATGCACCGGTTCCGGGGGCAGTACGATCGTTCATTCTCAAGCTGGCTGGTCACTATCACATCGAACGTCTGCTTCGACCTTCTGCGTAAACAAAAAAGGCGGCCCGAGCGGCTTACCTGCGACCTTAGCGACAGTGAGTCGCAGCTGCTCCAAGATCTGGCGGGGCCGGGGTCGCGACATGCCGAACAGGAGCTGTCAGACAGCGATCTTGCCCAAAAGCTCTTGGCACAGTTGCCTGATAACGATCGCAGCCTGCTCGAGATGCTCTACGTTCACGAAATGAGCGTCGCCGAGATCGCCAGAAAACAAGGCTGTTCCAAGGCCAATGTAAAGATACGCGCGTGGCGAGCACGCGGCGCGTTAAGAAAGATATTGCGGCGTTTCGTGTAACCGGCGGCAATCGCGCGCCGTCATCATTATCAGGACGAATAGTTTCGATCATGGGAAATAAGTTGGACGACAAAACGCTGGACGCTATCGGCAAGCTGCTTGTAAAGGCAGACGTCGCTCGCGTGCCGCAGATAGACGAGGTCATATCCGATCCGCGTCTGTTCGCACGCGTGAGGGCGTTGATCGCGACCGGCGAGACGATGGGCGTCGAGCCGGAGACCGGCCCGTCTTGGCACGAGCTTATTCGCCCTCGTTCACTCGTGTTCGGCGGCATTGCCGCACTTTTGGTGCTCGCGGTTGGAGCCTTCAGCCTGTTGGAAACGGGCCGTGGAGTTGTTGTAGTTGAGCAGATCCAGATTCCGCCTGCCAAGGCGGAGGTCGCACGGCCCGTTTTTCCTCCTAAGGAGATCGAAACTGGTAAACTTTCGGCGGGCCGTGCGAAAAAACCTGTATTCACGGCTGTTAGGGCTGTTTCGACGGTGCGGCGAGTAAATAAGAGGCCAACGGTCCGGTTTGATGCTGAGGGCGAATTCCTGCCGGTAGCATTGACGGGCGATCCGACCGAGACGGCGGGCGGCGGACGCATTATTCGTGTCGATCTAAAGCGCTCATCTCTGTTTGCCCTGGGCGTTAACCTGCCGCTTGAGAATAGTGAGGAGATTGTCAAGGCCGATCTCTTGATCGGTTCGGATGGCGTGACCCGTGCGGTACGCGTCGTCAATTAAGTTCGTGGTTATTCAGTGGGGAAAAGTTATGAAGTTGTTTTTAGGAACATTCGTGATCGCGGCGTCGGCCGCATCAGTATTCGGCCAGGAGGCTACGCAGCCCGCACAGCGTGTTGATGAGGTCCGGGCAAAGGTCATCGCCGAGCTTTCGGCAGCAGGTACCAATCAGGCGGTCAAGAACTCGCCGTTCTCCGCCGACGAGGTAAACGAGAGCGTCCAGACACTAGCCGACGGTAACCGTATTGTGCGCAGCTCGACGGGCAAATTCTATCGGAATAGTGAAGGGCGAACTCGTCGCGAGCTTGCGGGCGGGCCGGGCGGCGTAATGGGCTCGCTCTACACGACCGGCCATGGCATTTCGATAGTCAATCCGTCGGTCGGACAAAAGTATCTGTTGGATTCCAAACTGAAGACGGCTCAGGTAATACAGCTCGCGCAGGCTCAAAAGGAGCTTGCAACTACCGCCGCTAAGGCCGGAGTTCCGGAGGAGAAGCTAAAGGCCGCCCGGATGAGCGTCGAGCTTGAGAATAAGATCAGGGCCGCCGAGCCTGTTGCAGTTACGGCCACCGCTCCCATCGCCATTAGCGGTACTATGACCGGAACCGCAGTGAGCGGGTCCTTTGCCTACACCGTGGGCCAGAGTAAATACGAGACCCGTACCGAGTCTCTCGGTACACGTGATTTCGACGGCGTCGCGGCCGAGGGTACCCGCAGGATCACGACCATTCCGGCCGGTGCGATCGGCAATGAGCGACCGATCGAGATCACCTACGAACGCTGGTTCTCCAAGGATCTCGGTGTGGTCGTATTCTCTAAGAATAGCGATCCCCGATTCGGCGATCAGACCTATAAGCTGACCAACATCGTACGCAGCGAGCCCGACCCTTCGCTTTTCAGCGTACCTACCGAATACAGAAAGATCGGCGAAGCTCCAACCGTTTACCGCATCAGCGGCACAAAGGGCGAAACCGAGACGATCCATGTCAAGGGCACCGCGGCCGGATCGGTCGTCAGGACAAAACCGTAATCGATTTACTATTTCCGACCCTATTTCGGCGGGCTGTGCAGCCCGCCTTTTTGTTTTTTTTGAACAGGCCGCTTGACAAATATTAGAATTAGAATTATTCTAATCAAGGGTTGAAATAGATATGATCAACACATCGATCCAGGATCTTGGGTTAACGCGGCAGCGAGAGGTCGTTTTGCAGGTCATCCGTGACTCGCACGACCATCTTACGGCTAATGAGGTCTTTGGCCTGGCAAAAACCAGGCTGCCTAGCATTTCGTTCGCGACAGTGTACAACAGTCTGCGATTCTTGAAAGAAGCCGGGCACATCGCCGAAATACAGTTCGGTAATGGAGCGAGCCGATTCGATCGGATGACGCAGCGACACGATCATGCGATCTGTACACAGTGCGGCAAGTTGGTCGACATTGAGATGGACCACCCAAAGTCGCTCGTGGAAAGGGCGGCGCGTTTGTCGATGTTCAAGCCTGAATCGTTAGAGTTTACATTACGGGGCACCTGTCCTGAGTGTTTGGAAAAGAATTGAACCGCAAAGACGCGAAGTCGCGGAGAGAACCAAAGAGACTTATGGTTTCTCACTCTGCGCTTCAGTGTCTCCGCGGTGAAAGTAAATAAACAAGGAGATAAATACAACTATGTCAACAGCAACTGCAACTGCAACCGAAAACACGGTGACCATTGCCAAGGTCGGCAAACCGGCGCCGGATTTTAATATGCCGTCGACCAAGAACATCGACACGCTGGCCGAAAACGTCAAGCTGTCGGATTACAAGGGAAAATGGCTCGTACTTTTGTTTTACCCGCTCGATTTTACGTTCGTTTGCCCTACCGAGCTGATCCATTTTTCGGATCGTCTCGATGAGCTGAACGGCATCGGTGCCGAGGTGCTCGGCGTTTCGACCGACTCGGTCCATTCGCATCGCGCATGGCTTCGCACGCCGAAAGATAAGAACGGTATCGAGGGCGTCAATTACCCGATAGCCTCGGACGTGGGCGGAAAGCTTGCCCGCCAGTACAACATTCTTGTCGAGGAAGCCAATATCGCTCTCCGAGGCCTGTTTATCATCGATCCTGAAGGCGTGCTTCAGTATTCGGTAGTGCACAGCCTGAATATCGGACGATCGGTCGACGAAACGCTTCGCGTGCTGCAGGGACTGCAGACAGGCGGACTGTGTGCAGCCGACTGGACGCCGGGTCAGGAAACGTTAAAAGTATAGGATCTTGGAACGCGGAGAAAGCGGAGGCTGAGGATCACGCTTACTAACAGATCATCCGTGAAGCCGCTGAATCCGCTTTCATCCGCGTTCTATTTCTAGTAGAGGTACAAAGCAATGCCAATGAAAATTGGAGACCCGATGCCGTCGATGGAAGGTGCTACCACCTGGTTCAACGGATCGTGGGAAGACGAACTGGAACACATAAAGGGCAAGCCCGTACTTGTTCATTTTTGGGCCGTTTCTTGCGGCATCTGTAAGGATAAGATGCCGCAGTTAAATGACTTAAAGGCAAAGTACGGCGCCTTGGGCTTAAAAACTATCGCGGTCCACATGCCGCGATATGAGGCTGACACCGATCTCGATACGGTAAACGAGGCTATCGAGGCAAACAAGATCACGGAACCGACCGCGGTCGATAGCCTTCATAAATTGAAGGACGCATTTCTAAACGAACAGGGCTGGGTACCGGTCTATTATCTCTTCGACGCCGAGGGCAAGCTTAAAACAAGGGCCGCCGGTGAGTATGGGATAACGGTGCTGAACACGGCTCTCGAAAAAATGTTCGCTGCCCCGGCAGTCGCGGCCTGATCAATATTATATTTATTCCGAAAAGTGCCTGATCCTGAGGGATCGGGCACTCGTTATTTTGGTCCTAAGGAGAACCGCGGAAAACAACAGACGTTATCGCGTAAAGAAAATAGACGCTTGCAAAGATAGAGCCTAAAAGCAGAGCTAACAAAACCGCCATCAATACGATAACAAAGACGTAATCACCCGTAGTGCCTTTACCGTGACCGGCCGCACGGGTACGGATCAGGTCCATATTCTGCTGGTTCGCTTTCCAAACAAAATCAAAGGCGTCGCCGATGAAAGGGATCATCCCCACAATGTAATCGAGGCCGACATTGAAGGCCATCCGGAGCAGCGTGATCTTTGGAACACCGTATCGGACACCGGCGAAGAGTATGTAAAACGACGGGAGGACCGTCAGGGTATCGCCGACGTTTGGGATCAGCCCGACCAAGGCATCAAGTCCAAATCGCCAGTCCGTGCCGGGAACACGAAATAGTCCATCGAGGTATCTCGACAGGTTATCGAGGCCTTTCTCTATCTCGATCCGTTTGTTCTGTCTCTTGATCTCGGTCATTGTTCGGCTAACGGAAGCAAACTTCGCTAACTATCTCCCTATGATCCGTATGCTTACGATCTTGTCCCCGCGGACGATGTTATCCACCACCTTCATGTCCTTTTCATTTACGCGGCCAAAGACCGTGTAACCGCCGTCGAGATGCGGCTGCGGCGAGTGAGTGACAAACCATTGGGAACCGCCCGTGTCCTTACCGGAAAGGGCCATGCCGACAGCGCCGCGATCGTATTCGAGCATATTGACCTCGCAGCGGATCGACAGCCCAGGGCCGCCCGAGCCGGTTCCGGTCGGATCGCCGTCCTGCATTACGAAATTGGCGACCACCCGATGCACCTCGGCGCCATTAAAATAACCGGAACGTGCTAATTTGACAAAGTTATCCACCGTCAGCGGGGCTTCCTCGGGCGTGAAAACGATCGTAAATTTTCCCTTTTGCGTTGCGACGACCGCTTGTACCGTGCCGTTCTTTCGGGACAATGCCCGACGGTAGTCGGCGTCAGAGTTCAAAACCTGACCGAGTCTGGTGCCGAACGCAGGCGAATACGGCAGAACCTGGTCCTTTCGTTTTGCCCGAGCATTCTCGAGTGATGTCGGTACACCCGGCGACGCGGCCTGGATCTCTTTGTCCGCCAACATTTCGAATGCACGCTTCCTAACAAGATAATTTGGCGAATCGAGAGCTACAAGGAATATCCCGACCGAGCCCTTCTTGTCCAAACGATATAGAGCTCCCATGATAGACAGTATCGCGTCGTCCGAACTCTTGTCAGCGACAAACCCCTGGTTGAAGGCCTTTTTCAGAGCGTCGATATTCTCTTTGGAGGGCGGCTGGTTGCCGATGATGCCGGCCGCATCGGCTCGGATATTCACGTCGTTCGACGCAAGGGCGTTTCGCATTAACTGACTTAGATTATTGGGCTTAAATGCTGCGTTAGCCCGCTGGAGAGCGGGTATGGCTTTGAGCATTTCGCCTTGATACTCCGGCTTGACGCCATCCGACATTCCTTCAATAAAGGCGGTCAGTCGCTGAGCGGCCTTTGCCTTGAGGTTTGGGTCGGAAGAAGTCGCCACAGCTCCAAGGCCTTGAGCATACGAGCTGGCGACACGCCAATCCGAATAGCCTTTGTTTTCTACATCAAACTCCTCAACATAAAGCGATGGGGCAACAGTCGCCAATGCGATCTCAGTCTCACCCGATGTGAAATGATCGGCCTTTCTTAATCCGTGCAAAAAACCGACGACTTTTTCGTTTCCCGTATTCGCGGCGAGCCCGCGGAGAGCGGTAGCGATCTCGATCAGTTCCGTCTTTTCGTTCGGTATGTATTTAGGCTTTGCGGCCTTTTGGAAGATCTCAAGCAGTTCGCTGCCCCGCATCAAGAGCTTGTCGACGGCCGACTTATCGTTCAGCGTCGCCAAAGACCGGATCGCCGACACCCGAACGCGTGCGTCGAGATCTTTGGTCGCCGCATCGAGCAAAACGCCGAGTGCGCTCTTATCGTCGGCCGCTCCGAGAGCCCGGGCGGCGTTGGCACGTGCATTGCCGTCGGGGTCGTTCGCAAGCATTGCCCGGAGGGCCGTACTGGCATTCTTGCTGCGAAGACGCGTAAGTGTATTTGCGGCGTCTGCCCGAATGCGGACATCTTTGCTTTGAAGAAACTTTGCGATCACGATATCGCCCTCATTCGGACGGGCACGAAGGACGGCGGTTATACCGAGGCGGACCGTGTCGGCGTAGTATCCGTCACCTTTCGCGAGTTCCGCATCGAGAACATCGAGCACGGCATCACCCAGATCTTTTGACTTCGGGTCACGCGGATTGGCGGCGGCGATCTTTCCGGCCGCCTCGATGGCCCGGGCCAGGACGGCATCGGGCGTCTTGGGATCGTCGAGTAATTTCACGGTCGCATCGCTTCCTTTGGCCGATTCGATCTCGCCAATCGCGAATGCCGCCATTGCCCGGACATCGACGGAATCGTCCTTGAGCAAGCCTGTTAATCCATCGATCGCCTTATCGTCGCCTATACGGCCTGCTGCCAGAGCAGCGCGGTAACGTACGGCAGCATTGCTGTTGGCGAGCATCGCGATCGCCGGAGCCGCATCCCGAGCATCCTCAGCTCTGGCGATCCTGATCAGGTCGGCATCAGTTACTCTTTGGTTCGCGATGACCGGAGAGACAAGTTTCTGTGCGGTAAGAGGTGTCACCGCAAGAAGAAGAACTAGAGCCAGGGTTTTCATCTTATAACGATTTGGCGGCAGTGCCGCAATGGTCAATATTCTGATCCAATGTGAACGTGAAAGCTCGTCCGTAATTACATGGCGATACTAAGGAACCTCGACGATCTCGTAACTCGTGCTTATCGTCGCCGTCGGCCTGACGGTGGCCGCGACGGAGCAATACTTAGTATCCGAAAGCTCGATCGCACGCTTGACCGCCTCCTCCGAAACGCCGCGTCCGTGCACGATATGGTTTATGTGAAACGCGGTGAATTTGCGTGGGTGATCTTCGGCGCGCGTGCCGGTGATCTCGACGCGATAGTTCGTCACGTCCTGACGTTTCTTTTCGAGTATCGACTGAACGTCAAACGCGGTGCAGGCGGCCACAGAGACGAGCAGCATCTCGAGCGGTGTTGGCGCCGCGTGTCTATCTCCTTTAGAATCCATCAATTGTGGAAAACCGCTCGGCGTTGTGCCGATAAAATATCCGTCGCCGGCATATCTGACGGTGGCATTATATTCATTTGATGACATATTTGTTGTAACGGCTTACTTTTGCGATTTTAGCACATCCGGTATCGCTGCCGTTTGGTTCCTGAACAACCATTGGCACGTAAAATGCTTCAAAACGCGCGTAAGGGCACGTGTGTCCGGATCAGGATGGCGAATATGAAAAAGGTTAATAATTTTGCGGTTGCGTTCGCGATGATCGCGGCGCTTCTATTTGGTTCTGCGGCAGTTGCCGAGGCACAGCGGCGAAACGATCGCGACATTCGCGACGCGGTGCGGAGCATGAGTTCGAAACTCGACGATTTCGAGTCGAATCTCCGGTACCAGATGCAGAGCGGGTCGGCGAACAGCCGCCACCTGGCCGACGTCTCTGATCGGATCCGTAAAATGCGCGACGCGGTCCGGAGATTTCAGGACAATTTTGACCGCCGCCGCGAGAATCGCGAAGATGTTAACGACATCGTCAACGCGGCAAGACAGGTTGACGAATTCCTTCAAATGTATCCCCAGAATCGCCGGGTCGAGGACGAATGGCGTGCCGCTCGCGCCCAACTCGATCGTCTGTGTATTAATTACGGCATTACAAATTCCTGGAATCCCGACGAGGAACCGCCGCAAGGGGTCAAAGACTATCCTGACGACACAAGTTTCCCGGGGCCTGGTAAGACGCTCAGCGTCGGCCTCTCGGGCACCTACGATCTCGATCGGGCGCGCAGTGAGAGCATTGACGACATCATCGCCGACAGCGGCGTCTCGGGCGGACAGCGTGACGACCTCAAAGAGAAGCTGACGGCACCGGAACAGATCGCTATCGATATTCGCGGCAACCAGATCACGCTGGCAACCACGAACGCGTCACCGGTAACATTTGCTGCCGACGGTCGAGACAAGGTCGAAAAGGATACAGCCGGCCGTACTGTTCGACTTCGTGCGACGTTGACCGGCGAAAAGCTCGTTATCTCGTCGCTCGGCGGAGAAACCGACTATACGATAACGTTTACGTCGATCAGTGAAGGCCGCGGGATGACGGTCTCGCGCCGCATCACGACCGAATATCTCAACCAGACCGTCTTTGCCGAAAGCGTTTACAACAAGACCGATTCGATAGCTCAACTCGGGATAAAGTCGGGCGGCAGCGGCTCGGGTTATGACCCGAACGGCGGGTATTCGGATAACGACAATTCGGCCGGCGTGTCGAACGGCGGCGTCGCGGGCGGCAATAGCGGTTCGCGAGGTAATGCCCCGACGACAGTAACATCTAAACCCGGAAATTATGTCGTGCCGAACGGAGTTGTACTTACCGGTCGGCTCGAGAATGAGATAAACACTAAGGTGTCGCAGAACAACGACAGGTTTAGGCTGACCATTCAGTCACCGGACGAGTTTCGAGGAGCGGTCGTCGAGGGATATATTTCCGGCGTCAGGAACTCAGGTAAGGTCACCGGCCGTTCGAACATCACCTTCAATTTTGAGCGGATCACCATGCGCGACGGCCAGACCTTCGATTTTGCGGGCAACCTTCAGGACATCAAGAACCAGGACGGCAAGACGGTCAAGATAGATAATGAGGGTACGGCGCAGGGCAGCGACCAGACCAAACAAACGATCAAACGCGGCGGTATCGGGGCCGGTATCGGAGCGATCGTCGGTGCCATTGCCGGCGGGGCCAAAGGCGCGGCCATCGGCGCGGCTATCGGCGGCGGAGCAGGTGCCGGTTCTGTCATAGTTACGGGCAAGGACGATCTGCGTCTTCTGCCCGGTTCCACGATCACGTTTGCTTCGTCCTCGCCAACGAATGTGAACACCCGTTAGATGAACAACAGGCCGGCCGTCTATCGATCATCTCGAACAACTCGATCCTTGCGGTTCTTAACTCGGACGCTCCATTTGCGGTCGTCCTTTTTTATATCGCACCGATGAAGTTTCTGAAGCAAACCTGCTGAACTGGGCGGCCTGCCTGTTCTACAATATTCTCGTGAAACAAATTCCCGAGGAGATAGAAATCTACCGCGACCGCAAATGGCGACGTGAGGATTCCCTTAAGATCGACACTGCCGAGGAGGTCGAGGCGATGGTCGAGGACCTCGGATTTTGCCTCGGACTTACCGACGTTCGCAAAATGATGCCGTCCGTTTACATCGCCGTCTGCGGCCGCCGCGACGCGCATATGCCCCGAAACGTGCAGAAAGACCACGAAGCCAGCCGTGCATGGGTACTCAAGGACGAGGTCATGGCCCGCGGCAAGGTTTATTACGCAAAACTGGTAAAGGGTAAATCCTGGTTCCTTGCACCGCGGATGGTGCCGGTCTTTAATGCGATCTGGGGCTGCTCACGAAAGGGCGAAGCCGGCACTCTGTCAAAGAATGCGCAGCTTGTGTTGAAGGTGCTTCGCAAAGAGTGGGAAATGGCGACCGCCGACCTTCGCGAGGAATGCGGGTTTAAAGAGAAGAAAGACCTCACAAACGCCCTTGACGAACTCCAACGCCGTATGAAGGTCGTCCCGCAGGAGGCACTCTATGTGCCAAAATTCACGTATATCTGGACGCTCGCCGAGGCTCGCTTTCCCGAGGAAATGAAAGTAAAGATCTCCCGTGAGGATGCTGTCCGCGAGCTTGCACGCACCTACCTTCAGATGTGCGGCATGACACTCCTGGGCGAATTATCAGGGAAATTCGGTTTCTACCGATGGGAATCGGGCAAGGCGAATCACGAGCTTGTTGATGAGGGCTTTGCCGAACGAATTGCTACAGGCGTCTATAAATTGACGGAAATCGCGTAGGAATTATTCACCACATGGGACACATAGAGCACATAGTGGATGAGAGGCGATCCGAAGATCTCTGTGTCCTCTGTGGCTAGTTCTTCATAGTCATCAGACTCGCAAAGATCTCTATCCCGTCCCAAAGATTCTGAATGCGAATATTCTCGTTCTCGGCGTGCTGGTTGTTGTCGTAATTTGCGATCGGAACCGTGATCGTCGGAATATTCAGAGCCTCCGTGATTATCGAGAGCGGCAGGCTTCCGCCCAGCCCCGGCATACGCACTATTGGTTCACTCGATGCGGCCCTTACGGCATTCATCACTCGCAGAGATATGGGAAGGTCCATTTGCGTCCGCTGAGCATTGTAGCCTCCCGGCCTAACAGTTAATTTTGCTATGAACGGATATCTTAGCCGCTCATCCGCCGTTGGGTCGCGGTCGATCACATAGAAGCCCTGCGATCGAATGTGCTGCCGCAATTTGTCGACCTGACGAATGACATCATTTCCTTTGACCAAACGAAGATCAAGCACCGCGCTCGCCGATGCCGGAATAACGTTGCGTGCGAGATCGCCGACGTCGCCGCTCTTGATCCCGTTGATATTCAAGGACGGTTGATTGATCAGTTCCAACAGGCTCTTTCCGCCGCCCTCGGTATAAGAAATGCCGAGTTGCCGCTTGATCTCGTCGTCGTATTTCGGAGCCTCTTCTATTGCCTTCTTTTCAATCGGGCCGAGCGGTACGACATCGTCGGCCCAACCCCGAACCGTGACGTTTCCTTTGTCGTCCTTCATCGACGCGAGCAGCTTTACTAGGGTAAGAGCAGGATTAGGCGACCAGTTGCCATAGTGTCCGCTGTGCAGCGGACGATTTGCACCGTAAACTGACAAATCGACATTTACATCCCCGCGAACGCCAAAGACGACCTGCTTTCGCCCGGATTGATGAACCGGGCCGTCGCAGACGATAAAGGCATCTGCCTTGAGCAGGTCCTTGTTCCCAGAGATGATCTCCCGCAGGTTTGGTGAGCCGGCCTCTTCTTCACCCTCGAACAGGAACTTTACATTCACCGTCGGCTGTATTTTCCCGGCCTTTAGAGCTTCGAACGCCTTTAGGATCGCAAAGACGCCTGCCTTGTCGTCCGAGGCGGAGCGGGCGTATAGCCGCCATTCGGCAATGATCTTTTCGCCAGCCTTGGGGAATGATATCTTCGCCCCGCCCTTCTCCATCGGCCCTGAGAACAACGTCGGTTTCCACGGCTCGATCCCCGCCCACTGCTTCGGATCGGTAGGCTGCCCGTCGTAATGCGCATAAATGATAAGAGTTGTTGTCGCCCCCGGCGTGATCGCTTCACCATAGACTGCCGGCGGCACTTTGGGATCGGCGGCCTTGAGCAATCTTGGATTCAAGCCCTGTCGCTTCATCAAGTCGACCAGATAGTCAGCATTGCGATTGATATTCGCAGTATCCGAAGCCACATTCGGTATCGAGAGCATTTCGACAAATTCATCTAATAGTCTGTTTTCGTTGTCGATCCGATACTGACGAACGCTGTTGACGATCGAAGATTGACCGATAGCGCCGACGCACGAAAGGATGGAAAGCAGAACAAGAAAAAAGATCCGTTTCATCATAAATGTCCTTTTCGTGACGTTAACAAAAAAGT
>CAYSMU010000013.1:0-2319 GCA_964432145.1 uncultured Chloracidobacterium sp. | reverse complement strand
TGGCCGATCGCGCCGGCGCACGAAAGCATGGAAAGCAGAACAAGGGCAAGGGTCCGTTTCATATACTTCATTTTCGTGACGTTAACAAAAAAGTCCCGCAACTCAAATCGAGTTGCGGGACATTCTCTCTGCAGAGGGTGAGTTTATACCCCGATGCATCAAAGTGCCGGCTGTTGAAGGATGTCGGCCAGGGCGAGAATTCGCGTCCGGTCAGCTCCATTCTTTGCCTGAGTGGCAGTCTTCTCAAGCATGTTCTTGAGTTTGGCGACGCGTGTCTGATCCAGATCTCCCGCTTCGACCGCTGCTCGCAGTTGAGCGATCTCGTCAGCCGGCAGGCTGCCCGAACGCTCGATCTGGTCGATGTACGCGAGCCCGGTTGCCTTGTTCTTAGGCCAGACGATCTTTTTCTGGTTCTGAACATTCAGCTCGGCGACTTTAACCGACTTCGCGGCGTCGATCTCGTTTTGAGTGAGGAATTTCGACGGTGTAAGCTCAAAGATGTCGAGGCCCCTCGAGATCTCGGACGAATAGATCCGGCCGTTGTACCAGTACGCGGACCACGAGCCGCCGAGTACCAGCATCTTCGGGTCGATCGGCCCGCGGTCAAAGTAGGCGATCTCTTTCGGATGAGCCGCATCTGTAAAGTCCATCACCGAAACGCCGCCCTGATACCAAGCCTGTATCATGATGTCGCGGCCCGGAACCGGAATAAGCGAGCCGTTGTGAGCGACGCAGTTCTCCGTATCGCCCTGTGCAGACGGCATCTTGAAGTAGCTTGCGAATTTCAGCTTGTCGTTCTCGAGATGAAATATCGAGTTTGCCCCCCAGACGTTGGGGTCGGTCTCGCGGCATCGGGCACCAAGGCCGCCGCCCCATTCGTCAGTGAATACGACCTTCTTGCCGTCATTCGAAAAAGTGGCTGAGTGCCAGTACGCGTAGTTCGGATCGTTGACCGCGTCCACACGCTTTGGATTTGCCGGATCTTTAATATCGAGCAGAATGCCGTTTCCGGAGCATGCCCCGGCCGCAAGGCCCAATTCCGAGAAAACCGTAATGTCGTGGCATTGGTCAGTGACGTTCGGGTCTTTCGAGTCATGCGTAATTCCGCTCGAAAGGCTGTTGATCACACCCGTTCGTGCATCCATAAAGATCCGGGGGCTAGAGACGATCTTTGCCTCTTGGGGTGCTTTTACCGGCACTTTTATGACCTCAATGCGGAAGAGCGATGTGTTCGGGTCCTTTTCAGGTTTCTCTCCCGAGCATCCGGCGAGTTCTTCGCTTTGACGTACAAACGAAGTGCCTGATACGTAAATGTAAACGTTATTCTTGTCCTTGGGATCGATCACCAGCGTGTGCGTATGCGAACCCCGGCAGGTCTGTACTGCACCGACTTGTTTCGGATTTTTGATATCTGAGATATCGAAGATCCTCACGCCGCGAAAGCGATCTTTCGACGCCGCGGGAAGCCCCGGTGTGGTCTGGACCGGAAATCCGTCCGCACTACAGTCGACGCGGCCGTTCGGCATCTCGACCGACATGAACATGAGATTTTTGAAGACCGATACGTCACCCTGGCCGCCGGGGCAGACTATCGACGTCAGCAGAAGAGCATTTGCCGGATCGGAAATATCGTAGATGCTCATCCCGTAGAAATTGCCCTGGAAGAGGCGATTGCCCTGGAACGCGAGGTCCGAATTCGCAAACGCCAGGCCGGCGAGGACGAGCTTGGTCGCGGGCGGGATCTTCGACGCGTCGCCGGCGATAATGCTCGCACCCTTGTCGACCTTCGGGTCTGCCGGGTCGTTAGGGAGTTGGAATGCTTCAGGCTTTTTCAATGCTTTTACAAGTTTGAGGCCAAAGGCGGCCTCACCGGCATCATACATTCCAGGCTTTAGCTTGGCCCGCGGGTCATTTACGTCCGCCCCTGTCATTCCGGCCGGAAGTTTCGGAGCCGGTTGCGGAGCAAACGGATCGCCCTGGGCCGCGATGGCGGCAAAGCAGGAAAACAAGACGATCGATATCACTAATAGACGCTGACTAAGAGACTGTAGTTTTTTCATAATTGTTCTTTTACGGTTTTTTGGCCAAGCAAGTTCTGCATTGCTCTGATCTCGGCCCGCTGGCCGCTGTCGACTTCGGTCGCAAAGTTAAAGATCTCTGCGTCCTGGCCGGCACCGGCGGTATCAAACAGATCTTTTACCATGATCAGGGCGCCATTGTGGTGCTGGATCATTCCGATCAAAAAGAGCCGGTCAAATTCCGCTCCATTTGCATCCTTCAATTCGTTCATCTGCTGCTCGCTCAGCATCCCGGGCATCA
>CAYSMU010000012.1:14790-17482 GCA_964432145.1 uncultured Chloracidobacterium sp. | reverse complement strand
TGGCTTTACATACGCATGGGAAACCGTGAGGGAGCCTTTCGGCATTACGGCATTCTTAGAGGTATTGCTCCCAACGAGCTGAAATGGCTCGAACTTAGTCTTCGGGCACACTTTGGAACGCTGCCGTCGTGAGGTCTCCGATCGAATAGGCAATCGGAAGGAAATCAATGCTGGACGGGTCAGAAGTGTCCGCGTTCCATGAAATAGGGGTGGACAGGGATCTTCGCGGTCGATGCGGTTTCATTGAGTCTCTGAGATCGGCCTGGAACTTCGTTCAGATCTTCGACAGGATCGACGTGTTCGCCGATTTGAGTCCGGGCGAGGCGGCCCGGACGGTTATCCTGCCGGATCTGCCTTTTATTGATCGCACGACGACGAGTGCGAGGCCGTTGAATGCACGCCGCGACGGCGATCGGAACGGCTCGAGGTCGGTCGCGTCGCCGTTGTCGATGGCGATGATCTCGCCCGGCCCGGTGATGGTGAAGTCGATCCTGTTCTTTGCCCTCGGTACCGTAACGCCGCTGCGGTCGGCGAGCCTGACGGTAATGAACGAAAGGTCCGACCCGTCGGCATTTATCTCATTACGGTCGGCGGCCGTCGTTATCTGCGAAACGGGCCCGGTCGTGCGAACGACATCCTCAGCCCAACGCTCGCCATTCTTGTAGACGGCGACCTTTAGTTCACCGGGCTCATAGATCACATCATCCCAGCGGAATCGATACTGATATTTACCGAGTCTCTTTCGCCCGAGCGAGCGGCCGTTGAGAAATAGCTCCGCCTCGTCGCCTGCGGTGTAAACATGAACGGGTGTGACCTTCCCGATCCGTTCCGGCCAGTTCCAGTGCGGCAGGATGTGTGCCATTGGCAGATCGGGCCGCCAGCGTGCCTGATACAGATAGTACCGGTCCTTTTTGAAACCACAGAGGTCGATCAAGCCGAAGTACGAGCTGCGCTGCGGCACCCGCAGCCGGCGGGTCGCTCGGAGATCGGCGGCAACCTGCGATTCGAGCTCCGGATCGTCAAATCGCGAGACAGTAGCTCCCTGACCGTCAAAAGGATTTGTCTCACCGAGATAGTCGAAACCTGTCCAGACAAACTCGCCCGCCACGCCGGGGTTTTGGTCTTGTCCGATAAATTCAGTGTCAGCGAGCGTCGCCCAAAACTGCCGGTGCTGATCGTACGAACTGATCTGAAAATTGGTATAGCCTGCGGCCATATCCTCAAGCTCGGGCATGAAATATATGCCGCGGTCGAGGATCTCTTGAACGGTCGGCCGTGCCCGGTGAGCAGAACTGTCCTGATAAAACGCTCTCTGAGGCACCCGGCGACGGACGCCGTTGAGGACGTTTGCCCACCATGATCCGACAAGTTCGCTGCTGGTGACATCGACATCCCAAAACCCGTTGCGCCGCTCTCGCGGCACCGGAAAGAAATACTCGCCGCGTGAACTTATCGTGGACGAGGATTCGCTGGCGTACACCGCCATAGCGGGGTTCGCCCGACGGAAACGGCCGTATTCCTCGGGCTTGTAGTTATAGCCAAATACATCGACCGTTTTTTGAAAGCCGTTGTAACCTGCCTCGGGCATATTCGCGGCCGCTGTCACCGGCCGCGTCATGTCCTCCCCTCGGACGATATCCCTTAACCTGGCCGATACGGCGTGGCCCTCGGGCGATGCCTGTTCGAATATCTCATTGCCGGTGCTCCACATGATTATCGACGGATGATTGCGGTCGCGTCGTACCATTGATCGAAGGTCGCCTTCGTGCCAGTCGGCAAAAAGCGTCGAGTAGTCGTTGGCCCGCTTGCCCTTGACCCAGGCGTCGAATGCCTCGTCGATGATCAATATCCCTCGCCGGTCGGCGAGATCTAGCAGCTCCGGGGCGGGCGGGTTATGGCTTGTCCGTATCGCGTTTACGCCCATTTCCTGCAGGATGTCGAATTGCCGCTCGAGCGCCCTTTGGTTAAACCCCGCGCCGATCGCACCGAGATCGTGATGCTGGCAGACACCTTTCAAATAGACCCGTTCACCGTTGAGCATGAGGCCTCGCTCATCAAATGCGATCCGACGTATTCCAAACGTCGTCCTGTATCTGTCGATAACGACCCCGTCTTTTTCGACACTGGTGACAGCTAGGTAGAGAGCCGGTGAGGCGATCGTCCACAGATCCGGGTTTTCGATCTCGACGCCAGACTCGACGGTTTGCGATGAGCCCGCTGCGATGACCGCGCTCTGAGCGGGAAGCACGGCAACCGAATTTGCCGCCGCCTCGCCATTTACCAGACTGTAAATCTTCGTCCTGACGACGACCGCGGCATCTGTCGCCGAACAATTGTCGATGGTTACCTTCGCCGAGACTCGGGCCGACTCGCGGGTGACCTCAGGCGTGGTGATCTGTGTCCCCCAATGTGCCACGTGGACCGGCGCCGTCTTGACAAGCCAGACATTTCGATAAATACCCGCACCCGTATACCAGCGTGACGAATCAGGCGGATTGTCGAGCCGGACGGCGATCACGTTCCTGCCGCCGATATTGATAAACGGCGTAAGGTCGAGCCGGAACGACGAATAGCCGTAGGGACGTCCGCCGACATACTTGCCGTTGAGCCAAACCGCCGAGTGAGACATCGCCCCGTCAAAGTCGATATAGATCTGCTTTCCGGCGTCTGAGACGTCCAGATCGAAGTGCTT
>CAYSMU010000012.1:0-14690 GCA_964432145.1 uncultured Chloracidobacterium sp. | reverse complement strand
TGCGGCGCAGACGAACAAAATGACGAACATCGCCGCTGCCAGAGTCTGGCGGACGATCGCTGAGGCGGTACCGATCAGGCTTTCGAAATGCATTCGCAGAGAAGGAGAAAATGAGGTAATACTGCGGCGGCCGGCAGAATGGCGGGCCTCTATCATTTTACCAAATATCCCTTGAGCGGCGTCCATAAAAATCTTACGCACCTGAAGCTATGATTTCCGGGTGCGATGGTTTAAAACTAATCATCATGTCCAAGCGTCTCGTACGTTTTCTGATCACGATCATCCTCGCCGCCGCATCGCCCGGTTTGTTTGCGGCACCGTTTGTGTCGGTCAAGGGCAATAAGTTCTACTCCGGGGGCAAGCCTTACTATTTCATCGGCACCAATTACTGGTACGGCTCGCTTCTTGGTCTCGAAAAAGACCGCCGTCGCGGCATCCTGCGGCTTCGCCGGGAGCTCGACCATCTCAAGGCGAACGGCGTTACAAATCTTCGCCTGCTCGCGGGTGCCGAGGGTACCGGATCGCTCAACGGTGTCACGCGCGTCGGTCCGCCGCTTCAGCCCGAGGCGGGTAAGTTCGACACGTCGGTGCTCGACGGGCTCGATATCGTTCTCGACGAGATGAGAAAGCGCGATATGCGGGCGGTCATTTTCTTCAGCAATAACTGGGAGTGGAGCGGCGGATTTCAGCAATATCTCATCTGGAACAAGGTGATAGACAGCCGCTGGCTCACCGACAAGCCGACGTGGGACGAACTCCGCGACAACGTCGCACGCTTTTACACCTGTGAGCCTTGCAAAGACGGTTATCGCCGCCAGGCGGAGCTGGTTCTGGCGCGGCGCAACTCGGTCAACAAAGTCCGATACGTCGATGATCCAACGATCATGGCGTGGGAACTCGCCAACGAGCCGCGGCCGATGCGCCCTATTGCGAACGAACCGTACAAACGCTGGATCGCCGAAACCGCCGCAATGATCAAGCGCATCGATCGGCGGCACCTCGTTACCATTGGCCACGAGGGCCGTATTGGTACCGAGAGCCTCGCCCTTTTTGAGCAGGTCCACGCGGATCGAAATGTCGATTACCTTACCATTCATATCTGGCCCAAGAATTGGGGCTGGTTTCAGAACGGCAAAATGGCCGACGGCTTCGACAATGCCGTTCGCGAGTCGGTCGCGTACGTAAATGAGAACGCCGCCGTCGCCGTAAAATTGAACAAGCCTATGGTCATCGAAGAATTTGGCCTGCCGCGTGACGGCCAATCTTTCGACCCGGCGTCGGCAACAACTCTCCGTGACCGGTATTTCGAGCGAATGTTCTCATTTGTTGGAACTTCCGGCATCGCCGGTGCCAACTTTTGGGCGTTTGGCGGCACGGCGCGGCCAAAGAAAGGTCAGCTTTTTTGGCTGCCGGGCGACGAAATGATGGGCGACCCGCCGATGGAGGAGCAGGGGCTCAACTCGGTATTTGACCGAGACACCTCTACATGGCAGGTGATAAGGTCCGCCGCGAGATCGATTGGCGTTAAGCGATGACCGGAAGGACGGCTTATACTATTAACAGTTCGCATTACGTCTAAAGACATTCCGAAACTCCAGCGATGAAGAAACTGATCGAGTGTGTACCCAATTTCAGCGAAGGCCGCGACATGACGGTCATCAAGCAGATCACCGATGAGATCGAACGCATCGACGGCGTCAAGCTTCTCGATGTCGATCCCGGTGCGACGACCAACCGCACGGTCGTCACCTTTGTCGGTACGCCCGACGAGGTCGTCGAGGCAGCGTTCCAGGCGGTCAAAAAGGCCCAGGAACTGATCGACATGCGGCATCACAAGGGCGACCATCC
Source organism: uncultured Chloracidobacterium sp. (assembly GCA_964432145.1). Lineage (GTDB taxonomy): Bacteria > Acidobacteriota > Blastocatellia > Pyrinomonadales > Pyrinomonadaceae > OLB17. The sequence continues at coordinate 12,842 of CAYSMU010000012.1, read as the reverse complement.
GCGCTTCGGCGCAACAGACGTCTGTCCGCTCGTGCCGATCTCCGGCGTCACTATGGAAGAGGCCGCCGAGTATGCACGAAAACTTGGCAGCCGTATCGGTGCCGAGCTCGGCATCCCCGTTTATCTGTACGAGAACGCCGCGACCGAGGAGAAACGCCGCAATCTCGCCAACTGCCGCGAGGGCGAGTACGAAGGCCTCAAGGACAAGCTCGCTTCCGCCGATTGGAAGCCCGACTTCGGCCCAGTCGAATTTACCGAAAGCGTGGCTCGGTCCGGAGCGACGGCTGTCGGAGCCCGCGATTTCCTGATCGCGGTCAACTTTAACCTCAACACGACCTCGACCCGCCGGGCAAACGCCATCGCCTTTGACGTTCGCGAGAAAGGCCGGCCTAAACGCGAAGGCCATCCGATCACAGGCAAGATCGTGACGGACGAGTCCGGCGAGCCCGTAATGATCCCGGGCACGCTCAAGGGCACAAAGGCCATCGGCTGGTTCATCGCTGAATACGGCATCGCACAGGTCTCGATGAATATCACCAACCTCTCGGAGACGCCGCTTCACGTCGCCTTTGACGAGGTCAGCGAAAGGGCCAGACTGCGCGGCCTGCGGGTCACCGGGCTCGAGATCGTCGGCCTTGTGCCGAAAAAGGCGATCATTGACGCTGGCAATTACTATCTCGCTAAGCAGCAGCGATCTCTCGGGATAACCGAAGCCGAGGTGATCAAGATCGCGATCAAGTCGATGGGCCTCGACGACCTTAAACCCTTTGACCCGGCGGAGAAGATCATTGAGTACGTACTTGCGGCCGAGGAAAAGGCGGCGAGCCTCATCGATCTGACCTGCCGTGCCTTTGCCGACGAGACCGCGTCTGAATCGCCCGCTCCGGGCGGCGGTTCGATCTCGGCATATCTCGGAGCACTCGGTGCTGCACTCGCGACGATGGTCGCGAATCTCTCGTCTCACAAGGCCGGATGGGATGACCGCTGGGCGGAGTTTTCCGACTGGGCGGTCAAGGGCCAGCGGATCAAAGACGATCTGCTGTATTTGGTCGATGAGGACACCAATGCCTTCAACAGAGTGATGGACGCTTTTGGACTGCCAAAAACTACGCCGGAAGAAAAGGCGGCCCGAACTGCCGCGATACAGGAAGCGACCCGATACGCGACCGAGGTCCCTTTCCGCACGATGGAGCGCACGATGGACGCTTTTGCGATCATCAAGGCAATGGCGGAGAACGGTAATCCGAACTCGGTCTCCGACGCCGGTGTCGGAGCACTTTGCGCACGGTCGGCCGTGATGGGAGCATATCTCAACGTCAAAATTAACGCCGCGGGCCTGAAAGATCGCACTTATGCGGAAGAGATGCTCGCCGAAGGTGCCGAGATCGAGCAAAAGGCGATTCTTCTCGAGGCCGAGATCCTCAGTATCGTCAATTGCAAGATCCTGCAATAGAAAGGGCCGCAAGCGACCTGACCGGGGATTGCGTTTCCGCTCGTTGGGGGGCAAAGTGCTTTAGTGAGTTTTACCTCCGGACAAAGCAATATTTGAAATATCATGCAGTCACGAAAACTTGGAAAGAGTAACTTGGAAGTATCGGCGCTCGGGCTCGGGTGTATGGGGCTGAGCTTTGGTTACGGGCCGGCGGTCGAGAGAGAAGACGGCATCAAGCTGATCCGCTCGGCCGTTGAGCAGGGCGTCACGTTTTTTGACACGGCTGAGGTTTACGGGCCGTTTGCTAACGAAGAGCTCGTCGGCAAGGCTCTTGCTCCGTTTCGCGATCAGGTTGTTATCGCTACCAAATTTGGTTTCAACATCGACGCGGACGGAACTCAGCACTCTGATCCGCCGCTCAACAGCCGGCCCGAACATATCAGGCAAGCCGTCGAAGGTTCGCTCACGCGGCTCGGGACCGACCACATCGACCTGCTTTATCAGCATCGCGTCGACCCGAGCGTGCCGATCGAGGATGTCGCCGGAGCGGTGACGGAGCTGATCCAGGCGGGCAAGGTCAAACATTTTGGCTTGTCCGAAGCAGGAGTTCAAACTATCCGCCGAGCCCACGCCGTCCAGCCGGTGGCCGCGTTACAGAGCGAATATTCGCTGTGGTGGCGAGAGCCTGAAGCGGAAATATTTCCGGTGCTCGAAGAATTGGGTATTGGTTTTGTCCCGTTCAGTCCGCTTGGCCGGGGGTTTCTCGCGGGAAAGATCGACGAAACGACGACATTTGACGAGAACGATTTTCGTAACACGTCCCCGCGTTTTTCGGCCGAGGCACGCAAGGCAAATCAGGCTTTGGTCGATCTGATCGCCCGATTTGCCGAGGCTAAGAACGCGACTCCGGCACAGATCGCACTCGCATGGGTCCTCGCCCAAAAGGACTGGATCGTCCCGATCCCCGGAACCACGAAACTACACCGTTTGACGGAAAACGTCAGGGCCGCCGGGGTGGAATTAACTGCTGCCGACCTCAGCGAGATCGAGGACCTGACCGCTCAGGTCGAAGTGCAGGGTCACCGTTACGGCGAAGGCTCGCAGAAACTTGTTGACCGTTGACCTATGGGGTAGCAGATCTTCCTTCGAGCTGCGGCAGGGCCGGGTTCTTCGGGTTGACTGCCTTGAGCTTGGCTATCGTCTTCTGAAGATTCGCGGTGTCGTTCGCGTCACGGTACGCGAGGGCCATATTCTGGAGCGTTATCTCGTGGTTCTGGTCGATGGCGAGCGACTTTTCGTATTCTTTTATCGCGGACGGTATATCGCGCGGCTCACGAAGGTAAAATGTCAGCCCGAGGTCGGTGCGGACCGTAATATTCTTGGGATCTTTCTCGAGTGCCTTCGTGTACCACTTTTCGGCCTCGGCATATTTCTCGGCATCGAATAGCGCGTTGCCCAGCTTGACGAGCGGCTCGGTGCTCTCCGGTTTCAGCTTAACGGCCGCCTCGTAAAATTTTGCGGCGTCATCAAACCGCTGGATCTGGTAATAGAGATCGGCGGCGGTCATCTGGGCGTCGTAATTCTGCGGCTCGGCTTTTGCCTTTTCGATCGCGGCGCTGACCTCGGCGATGGCACCGGCACCGCCGGTCTGGCCGCCGCTTGTCCCGATCGGGGGATGATCGGCGGGCATGGTGTTGCTGCCCGGCGGCAGCGGACCTGCGGCCCCGGTCATTGGCAACGCTGACGTTGACGCCGGCGCCGACGTCAACGCTGTCTTATTGATGCTGTTGGCGAACATAAATCCGATGATCGCGCCCAAGAACAGGCCGATGACACCGAATAGAAGATTTTCTTTGCTCATTACTACTTGATAGTGATCCCGATCGACTCGAGAAAGCGATTTGGCCGCTCGCCGCCGATCATTGCAAAAATAAAGTCGTTTGGAATGGTGTCGATGACCTGTTTGGTCTTGACGTCCTCGATCACCACTTCGTGCTCGCTCATCTCTTTGACGCCGGCACCGAACTTCAGATCTATCAGGCCCTCGTCGGCGCAATGATAGAGCTGGAGCTTATTACCAAATTTTACCGTTGGGGCGAGATAATCGCGAACCAGCATTGTCACATGGTTCATGTCCTCGGGCTTTCGCGGTGTGATCGACGCACCGTCACGCACCGCGACGAGATCGACCGCGGCCTCGACCGCGACGTTGCCGCCGCCGACAATTATGATCCGGCGACCCCGAAACTCCATCGGGTTTGAGAGGCCATAGATGACCTTTGCCTCTTCGCGCCCATCGATATGGACCTTTAGCTCCTCGTTCGGCAGGCGAAGCTTATTCGGTGCGCCTCGCAGGCCGATGGCGATGACCACCTTGCGAGCGGTGTAGGCGTGCGGCGTCTTTTCGGCCCCGTGCTCGGTCGCAACCGTAAAATAGTCGCCGTCGGCGGCACGGTTGACGGCCTTGCAGCTTTCGTTCTCGTGAACGGTCACGCCCTTGTCGGCGAGGCTGCCGAGCCAGACCGCGAGTATATTCTCACGCTGGTCGCCAGGTATCTTTGCTTCGAGTTGATCGGCGATGCTTGCGTTGAACGCCGCGATAAGCGATGTGCGCTCAGGAACAAAGTGCTTTTGAAAAAGCGCGGCCCAGTCGCCCTGGCCCTTCGAACGCAAAAAGCCGACGATGCGCCTTTTGAGTTCTTTCTCGATCTTTGCTTCGAGCTGGGGCGAGAGCTCCTCGCGAAGCGAGTGCGGTATCTTGCCGATCAAAGCTGCGTGCAACGCCGGCGACTCGGCGTGAACAAGGTCCTTGAGCTGCGGCCCGATAGCCTCGATGACCGAGTCGTCGTCACCGCCGTCGGCCGCACCATACTTTGCTTTGCCGAGCCCAAGGCCGGCGACCGGAATACCGCCGAACCAATCCTTCGTATCCGGTTTGAAGAAGATGTACTTGCCCTTCGGGTAAAGGTCGATGGTCGAGAGAATGTTGTTTTGTTCGAGAGCGATGTAATTAAGTCCCGCCTCCTGGGCAGACGCTGCGGCCGAAGCTCCGCCCGGACCGACCCCGATGATGGCGACATCATACTCGGCCTTGGGATCCGGGGATGCTCCCTTCATTTCCTCTTTAATGCGGGCTATGACATCAGCGCCCTCTTTGACCGCGTTCTTGATGAGCGGCACACCGGAAACGTCACCGATGATATAGCAGCCGGGGACGTTGGTCTCAAAGGTTGCCCCGTCGCGCGTCGGCGTCGGAAGCGAACGGACCTCTTTTGCGGTATTGATGATGATGCATGCCTTGGGGTTGACGGGGCACTCGGCCTGGCAGGCGGTGTCCTCCATACATAGGTCCGGTGCCACGGCCGAAGCCGTGCCGTCAACGATCGCAAGCACATCGTGCGGGCAGGCATCAACGCAGGCCTGACAGCCGATGCAGCGTTCCGGGAAAATGATCGGATGCGGATACGACGGGCCGCGGTATTTATCTACGCCGAGTTCCTTGAGCTCGGCCGGCGACAGCACGCGGACGGACGGTTGGGCCTTGGCGTTGCTTTCATGACCCTTGAAAAAACTGAAGGCACGAGCAGTGTCGTTAAATATCGCGACAAAGCCAACGACAAGTGTGATCCCTAGAATACTTACCCAGCCGACCCATGACAGGCCGCCGAACGCAGGCGTTTGATCAGTCACGAATGTCTGGTTGATCCAGATCAGCGCCCCCAAAAGGGCCAGGCAAACAAAGATGTGAAAGGCTCTCATTGGGCTTTCATTGATGCGATCTTAGCGGCGATCGCGTCCTTTCGTCTTTTCAGCGCTTCATCAGTAAGGAACTCGCTCCAGCGTCCGCCGCCGTACGGATGCTGTGTATGGCACGAGATACAGTTTGCACCGCTTACGCCGAATCTCTGATCGCGGCCCGTCTCGCCGGCCTTTGTCGTATGACAGGCGGCGCAGGTTTCGCGGGGCGTAACACGGTCGATCGGGTCGAAAGCGTTATGGCATGTCGAGCACGAGACCAGGCCGCGCGAGTCACCGGTCAAACCCGGCGGAGTTTTGAGACGCGCTGTGTGGACGGTGTGGAAGTGGCGGCTGATCTTCGCCTGTTCGTCCTTGTCGCCTGTCGCAGAGTTGTTGATCTCAGGTATGGCGTCGGCGACCTCGCTGTAAACACCTTTCCACCGCCACGTGCCGTTTTCGGCCGGGTAGCCGTACGATCCGCCATGGGCCGTTCTGACCGCTTTGCCGTTATAGGTTTGTTTGTTGTTATCGTTGTGGCACTCCGCACAACTCGCGATCGCGGCGGCTCCGGGCCTGAAATCGGCGCCGAGATGTTCCTTGTGACACGACATGCACGTCACGCCCGCTTCCTCGTGAGCCTTGGTATTTGTCGGGTGAAACTGCTCGCCCTGATGACATTTGATACAGGCGTTCTCGAGCGGCTCGTTCGCCATGTGACAGGTCGTGCACGAATTGGCGTTGGCCTTTGCCGCGATCGGGCTGCTCTCGATGTTTTGAGCGTGCGGATTCGATAGTGGCTTTGGTGAATAAATCTGCGGATAACGGAAATACGCAAAGACGCCCGCGACGCCGATGATCAGGAATGCCCATACGAACAGTCCGATCCGCCACGTCTGCTTGAGGTCACGCGTCGGCCGCCAGTTGAACATCGCCTTGCCCGGCTTAGGTTTCTCGGTCGGCCGCAGTCTCGTTCCCAGATCTTCCTTTTCACGCGAACGCTTTTCCCAAAACACCTTGAGAACGTCGGCGGCGTCAGGCATTCCGGCGGGCGGTTTCTCCGGAGCCGCCGGTTTAGCCTCTACCTCGCGGATCGCGGCCTGTTGGACCACTAGTGAAAGTTCCTGTCCGTCGATCGAGGCATTAATGATGTACGGCCCGATCTGGATCGTGTCGCCGCCGGCCAGCACGTCGTCCTTCTCGGGCCCGAGAAGGCGGCCATTCAGCGTGAGAACGTTGGATGTCGAGAGATTAACAAGAACGTACTTTCCGTCGCGGAAATTGATCGCCGCGTGGATGCGAGAGACGGTCTTGTGATCGAGAATTATCTCGCACGTATCGAGACGGCCGATGAAGATGCCTTCCTTATAGACACTCCGTGGCGGTTCGTCGGTGCCGGCGAACGCTATCTTGAAATTTCCGGCTTCTTTCGAAAGCATTACCTTACGTTAAAGTAAATGACCTGAATAATGTGTATCACCATCAGCACGAGCATCAACGCTGTGAAGAGCACGTGCGGGGCGACCCAGAGTTTCAGCCCCTGATGCAGGTAGATCAAAGCGTCGACGCGACGAAGCGTGGCCGCATTTTCGACAGCGTCCATCAATCTTGCGTCATCGGTACGGTTCATTTCATCAGCCGCCGATCGAAACTCCTTTCTGGCCTCAGCAAGCATCGTCTGCAGGTCCTCGCGTTTGTAATACTGCCTCAGCAAGTAACCAAGGCCGAGGAACCGCCGGCGGACCTTTCGCTGGATAAGTTCCTTGAGCTCGGGATTGGATGTGTCAGCGGTCGCTCTGACGAGCTCCGTCCGGAGTTCCTTGCGGCGAGCGATCAGGTCCTCGATCAGCAGCGGTTCACGTTCAATACGGGTCATGAATCTGGGCAGCACGAGATACGTCAGCGTACCGAAGATCCCTGACGCGATCACCAGGTCGAACGCTATCATCAGAAACGTCGTCAGCAATCCACCGGAACTCGTACCGCCGTGGACGAGCAGAAGCACGCCGGCGAGAACGCCGAGGTAGATGTGCGATAACATCCAGTATCGCAATGCACCGGCACGGCGTCGGTAGACCTGCTTTCGCATCGGGTAGGCCATGACCCAGACGATGCCGGCCAACCCTGCGAGACCGGTGATCCAACGCATCGTCACCCAACTGCCGGGGCTTAGGGCAGTATCCTGAGTGTATTGAAGAGTTGCCCATATCGCACCACCGCCGCCCGCGATCACGATCATGAACCCAACGACATGCCAGATCGTCGCCCAGAGATCGAACTTGTGGATATTCTCGCCGATAGCATGAGTGCTCGAGCGGCGGATGAGGCCGATAGTTTCGCGGACCTCGTCGAAATACTCCCGGGGATTGACGCGAACAAGAGCTCCGGTCGGGCAATTCTCCTCGCAGGAATAGGCGGCAGACTTTGCCCCGGGCGGGTTTAGGCCGGTGTCCTTACAGAGATTGCACTTTACTGCAAGAAGATTCTCGGTCTGTTCGACGGCGTCTGGCAGCTTTGTTTCACGAAGCGAAAAGACCGATGCGACCTTTGCCATCAGTCCGTTTCCTTCGCCGTTCGTACTGCCCGCCTTGGGGACCATCGAAATGGCATTGTACGGACATTGCGTCGCACAATCACCGCAGCCGATACAGGTCGTTGGCTCGATATCGATCTCGCCGTTCGGGTAACGAGCGATCGCCCCGGTCGGGCAGCCTGTCAGGCATTCAGGGTCCTGGCAATGCATGCAGACGGACGGGACCAGAATGCTCTGCATCGTCGAGGCGAGCGGTTTGACGGGTCGCTCGATGTGTATTCCCCGGCGAACGAGGCGGGTTTGCCCGTGGACCTTGTGACAGGCGAGCGAGCAATTTCCGCAGCGGATGCACTTCGCCATGTCCATTACAAGCAGATTTACTCCGTCGACAACGCCAGTCTCTATCTCCTTCGTAGCTGCGGCGATTATCCGGTTGTCCGCTGGCCGCGAAGGAAGAACGGACTGATCGCCGGCGACCTTTGCCATAAAAGGCACGACAGCGTTGGTAAGTTCCCTATCTTCGCGAAGCCGGCTGACGGCAACCTCGATCACCTCGGCCCGGCCCCAGACTGTCGCCGTATATTTCCATGTATCGGGGCCATCGACCGCGTCGAGGCCGAGACAAGTTCCCGCCCCGATGAAGTCAAGGCCGACGGAAGCGTCAGACTCGAGCAAAATGTCGGCGGCCTTGGGATTGAATTGAGCCCCGCTGACGCGCTGGACCCAACCGTTTCGTACATAAAGGACCCTGTTTATAGGGTCGCCCTCGCGAAAAAGTACATGGTCCTTCTCATAGACGGCGAACCGGGCCGCGTCATCAAGCCGCTTGAGTATGCCGGCATCGATGTCGCGTTCCATTACATTACGCAGTTCATTGAGCGTGAGCTTTTGCCCATATTCGCGATAGTTACGGTCGAGAAAGCGGCCAAATTTTGGAAGCTTGCGCAGAAGGCGGATCGCGGGCCGCGAGAACTCCAGTACTAGTGCAGGTGCCGCCTCCGGGGCAACGGAAACCGTTGCGGTTCGTGGTGTTCCCGACAGCAGGGCCATCTCGCCGAAGGAGTTTCCCGCCGGTATCTCGCCGACCTTTTTTCTGCCGCCAGCCGCGTCGGTGATCGACGCGTCGAGCCGTCCTTCCACGAGGATATAAAAGAGGCTGCTCTCCCACGTGTTTTCACGAACGATCTCCTCGCCGGGTGAGAATTCGAGCAGACGAGCGTACGGACCGACTTGCTTGCCGCGATAGCTGCGGCCAAACAAAATGATGTCCATATCGAGTTCGTTGCGAAACTCGCCGTTAGGCAACTGCTCGACAAGCTCCGAGACGATATCGACATTTTGAAATGCCTTTATTATCTGCTCGTGCTTTTCGATCTCACGTGGCATGGTGGATAGACTGAATTATAGAATCGAGATCAGAGAGTTCGCAGCCAATACCAATACACCGCAACGGCTGCTATCAGGACGATCAGGCCCAAAATGATCAGGACCGCACCGCCTATCAATATCCATTTCAGAGTGCCCGACGAGGCCTGTTTTTGGACAGGACTCTCGGCCCGCGGCTGGGGCGAAGCCGCAGCGGCCGGTGCGGCAGGGGCAACCGGTACCGGTGCGGGCGTCAGAACCTCGACACGTTTCTCGGGTGCATCAGGGGACTTAGAAATATTCAGCCCCATGTCCGAAAGCATTTGATTGTACATCGTCTGCCCGAGCTGAACGGTGCTGTCCATCGCTTCGAAATTAGTCGAGATCGAACGATGCTCTTCCTCTACAAACGCATTTCCGCAGGCAGGGCAGAACGCCTTGGCCTCGTCGACCATTTCGCTGCATTTATCACATTGTTTCAGGCCCATTAATTTGTTTTGTGACAAATGCCGCAGTCCTTGGGCTCACCCGTCGCAAATCCCGCTTTTTTCCTAAGATCCGGCCGCAATTTAGCCGCGGCGTCGTGACACGAATTGCAATTGAGGTGGTAGGCGAGCTGGTTGTTGAGGTCCTTGACCTTGGTCGCTCCGCCCTCGGTAAAGCTGCCGGTGGGCATTTCCTTTCCGTCCGGCACGCTGCCATCCTGAAAATGGCAGGAACGGCAGGTGTTAACCTTCTGAGTCGATGCTTTCCAGGTGTCGAAAGTCAACGCTACGTCGCGTTCTGACGTTTTCAGAGGCGGCTTAAGAGCGGACTTTGGCTGATCCGTATGGTGGCATTCGACACAGCCAATGACAGTCGTGCCGTCAGGGCTGTATTTTTGAAACGCGTGGGTCTCATGGTCGAAATCGACCTCATGGTATTTTTCGTCCAGGCTGTCCTGTCCGAGGACGAATTTCTTCGCCATCTTCTTATCACCGGCCGCGGCCGCCGGCGGCGCAGCATTGGTGTTGGCAGGCGGGGTCGCCGATGCCGCCGCCTGGCCGAGAACGCCACTTCCGTTAGCACCGCGGCTGCAAGCGACCGCGATAAGGCCACCGACAAGAAATACAGATACGACGATCAACTGGGCCAGTTTTCTCATAATTCTTTTTTGCATTATTAGAACCCCTTTCCTGCTTTGTGTCAATGTATTCCTAGATGCGGAAAAGGCAGCATTTCGATGTCCTTCACGATCATCGGACGACAGATGCCCGGCCTGAGTCAGAATAGCCTCCGGGAAACGCGTTCTTCCATTCCCAGGCGGATCGGACGATCGACTCCAGGCTCTTGAACTGCGGCTCCCAGCCAAGTATCAGGCGTGCCTTTCTCGCATCTGCGATCAGCCTCGGCGGGTCGCCTTCACGACGAGGTTCAAACCTCGACTCGATCGGCTTGCCGGTAACCCTGCGAGCGGCGTCGATCACCTCCATTACCGAAAATCCCATGCCATTCCCTAGGTTGATGTGTTCGGAATTTCGCCCCGAGGCCAGGTGTGCGAGGGATCTCGAATGAGCGTCGGCCAGATCGGCGATGTGAATGTAATCGCGAATACAGGTGCCGTCAGGCGTGTCGTAATCGTCGCCAAATACGGAGACGAACGGCAGCTCGCCCACGGCTGCACGCAGTACGTTTGGGATCAGGTGAGTCTCGGGTTCGTGGTGCTCACCACATGATTTCGTCGCACCCGCGGCATTGAAATATCGCAGGGCTACGAATTTCAGACCGTATGCCCGGTCGTAGGAATCGAGGATCCTCTCGGTCATGAACTTGGTCCATCCGTACGGATTCACCGGTTTTTGAGGATGATTTTCGTCGATCGGGACCGTGATCGGATCGCCGTAGGTAGAGCAGGTTGATGAAAAGACGAACTTCTTCACATCATTCTCAATAAGGACGTTCAGAAGACGGTTAGTCTGGACGGTGTTGTTCTCAAAGTATTTTGCGGGATCGGTCACGGATTCACCGACATAGGCGAAGGCAGCAAAATGAATGCACGAGTCAATGTTGTGATCGCTGAGGATCTTTTCGACAAGTGTCGAATCACCTACGCGGCCTTCATAGAACGGTACGTCGTCCGGCACAGCCGTTCGATGTCCGCGTGAAAGATCATCGATAACAACTACATCGACGCCCGATGACCGCAGCAGTTCTACTGTTGCGCTTCCGACATATCCCGCTCCGCCTGTAACCAAAACCGCCATCTGTAGTTCCTTAACCGGCCGTCGGATCGATCAGACCGAACGGGCCTCCAAACATAGTACGTCAATGTCGAATATCACGCTATGAGGCCATGCCGACAGATGGCCACATCACGCAGCGTTAGGCTTTGATTTTGAGGTTGTCTCGTGAGACCTTAGAACTTTCGGTCAGAGCGGTTTCAGGCACCGAAAGTCGATCGAAATAAGCCGAATTTATCTAATTGCGGCACGGCCCGCCCGGGATCATGTTGAAGCCCGAACCGCTGTGGCACCGGGCACAACTCGCCATATTGAGAAAATCATTGCCGCTAAATGCGCGCGATCCGTTGTGGCAAGTGTTGCAGTTGTTGACCGAGCCGCAATTATGCTGCGCGGCGGCGATGCTGGTAACCTGCCGCCCTTGCGGTGCACGAGCCACCACGTTATGGCAGTCGCCGCAGCCGACCGAACTGTGATCGCCATGCGTAAAGACGGCCTTGAATACATATCTTGACTGCGGTGTCCTGTTATAAGGAGCGATCTGGTGACATACATTGCACGAACTGAGTTCACTCTCCGCCGTGTGACAAGCGTAGCAATTATTGTGGGCCCGGAATCCCGCCGGGATCGACTTGCCCGGGCCCGCCGGTGCATGACAAGATGCGCATCCCTCGGCGGGCCGGCCCTTGCCGGAGTCGTGGTCCGCGTGGTCGAATTTCATGTTGAAGCCTTCACTGAACTTTGCCGGGAAGGCCTTCATAGTAGGCGGCTTAGCGTTGAGGTCGTCATGACATATTGCGCACATTGTCGGCTGCTTTTCTGTGAACTGGTTAAGGTGGCATCCGATACACGCCTCGTGTGCCGCAAAGTCCATATCCAGCGATTTCCCCTCTCGGCGATGGCATGCATTACACTCGAACCGTTCGTGTTCCTTGACCGTGTGGGAAAACTCTTTGAACGTCGAATCTGTCGCCCGAACGGCGACCGGTTCGGCGCGATTTGTTCCGGTGATCGTGACCGGCATTTTTTGGGCGGTCTGAAGACAACTGACGCCAAACACGACCGCTGCCGCAAAGATCAGCACCGCTTTCACCCGGCTTCGACGCCCGAAATGTTTGGTCACATCATACATTAGCGATCCTCATGGCTCTTCGGCACCGGGAAGCGTCCAAGCTCGGCCGTGTGACAGTACTTGCACTGGAACGGCGGCGGAGTTTTCAGACTCGCAGCCCTAAGCCCTAACTCTTCGACGATATTCTTTTCGTGGCAGGAGTTACAGGTAATTATCGGAACATCTGCATTCACCAAGGTCTTAACGTCAGCGTTTTGCGATATCCGTATATGGCATGACATGCAATCGCGGCCCGCGTGGTCCTTCTGCAGATGGTCGAACTTTGGCGAATATCTCTTTACGACCGGAGCCTCGGAATACGCCGTGGTCAACTGGTGACAGCCGGCACAGTTCTTTGCCTCCGGCTTCGGCCCCTGAAAATGGCATGAAAAGCACGTCTGATGCCCTTTAGGGTTGTCCCTGAAGTATCCCGCTTTTGGAAGAAAC
>CAYSMU010000011.1:6214-17568 GCA_964432145.1 uncultured Chloracidobacterium sp. | reverse complement strand
TGCGAGATATCAGTTTATCGGCCTCGACTCCGCATCGAATCATGGGGCCTGAAAAGTGTTCCGCCTTTGAGACAGTTCCGTCCTTTCGTATGCTTACCAGAACGTCAATCTCCCCCTCAATATTGGCAGCCAGCCCCGCATCATTCATGTCAATTTGGATCGGCTTCAGAAGTTTTGGAAGTGAATCACGGGAGCCAGTCTGAGCACGCACTGCATCATTTGAGTAGAGGAATACCGCAAGTGCGAGGGAGCATACGACATGGGAAAATAGCCGGCACATTTTCTCAGGTGACAAGCGAAGTCTAGCGGGCAGATCGCAGAAATGTCAATTTTGCGAAGGAACGAGTCCATCAAGGATATACAAGTCAGTTGTTAACAGGGTTTCACAGTGAGAGAATACGCCTACCTCTTTCTATGAAACTTCTATGGCGTTTCGGCATAATCGCGGGCCTCTTTTTGGCAGTATTCTCTCTCTATCCGCAGATGAAGATGATCTATCTCCGCGGGGCTGAGTGGAATGGGCACTATGCTTACAACGACATTGACGAGGTCGCGTACGCTGCGTATCTTAAGGCGCTGATCGACGGACGCCCTAGAAAGAATGATCCTTACACCGGCCGTGACAATTCAACTGAAAGCCCCCAGCCCGAATCGCTTTTCTCGATACAATTCGCCGGCCCGATGACGATCGCCATTCCCGCGCGTGTTCTGGGAATAGGTGCACCGTGGGCGATGACGATCTCGGGAGCAATTGCCGCATTTCTGACGGCAGTGGCGATCTTCTGGCTGCTCGGGATGATCACCGGAGACTCGATCTTGGCAATGGCAGGCAGCCTCGTCGTCCTGGCCGGAGGTGCGCTCTTTGCCGGTGAGGGCGCTATTGGCGAGATACTCGGGACCAGTTATTCGTACCCATATTTCCCTGGATTTCGCAGGTACATTCCGGCAATGGCATTTCCGGCGTTCTTTTTGTTGGTGGGGTTGGTCTGGAAGCTCGTTTGCTCCCCTCCTTACGAAGGAGATGGCGAGCTTGAAGATGCGGCGGACGAAAGACCCGCCCGCGCGTTCGGCCACCCCTCCTTAGTAAGGAGGGGAGTTTCTCAGCCCGCTATCGTTGTTATCCTTGCGTCCCTTGCCTTTGCATACACTGTCTTCTCATACTTTTACGTCTGGACGACGGCTGCAGCATGGCTAGGTTGTCTCGGAGTTCTTTGGCTGATCGCAAGGCCTGAGGGCGTGTGGAGAGATGTAAAGCGGCTGGCAGTTCTCGGCGCAGGCTGCGCGTCGGCCCTTGTTCCTTATGCGTGGCTTCTCTCGAAACGTTCACACACGATGGACGACGTTCAGTTGCTGGTCAGAACGCGTGAACTCGATCTGACGCGGGTGCCCGAGCTTATCGGATTTGTTGTCCTGGCTGTCATTGCCGCGGGCATCTTGATGAAGATGTTTCGGCTTCGCGACCGCGCGACCCTGTTCGCGATCTCTCTCGCGTTGACGCCGGCTATAGTTTTCAATCAACAAGTGATCACCGGGCAGTCCTTGCAGCCGATCCATTATCAGGTCTTCATCGGCAACTACGTCGCGGGCCTGGCGGCCGTAGTTACGTTGGGATTGATATGGCGGACGTCCGATGGACGTGAGCGGCTCTTTGGAAAACTCGCGATGACAGCTCTTGCACTGATCGCCGCTGGCTGGGGTTTTGTCGAGTGTCATTACACGGTACGTGTCCTGGACGAGGTGAACGTACTCCGGGACGAAGCTCTCCCCGTCGGTCGGCGACTGACAGAGCTTGCTGCGGACGATACTGAAAGGCACAAGCTGGTTGTGCTTCATCTAGGGATCGCCGAGGGCGACGATCTGCCGACGATCGCTCCGCAGGCGGTCCTTTGGGCACGGCATCAGCACGTCTTTCCGGGACTGGATTGGCAAGAAAGCAAGGAACGATATTATCAGCAGCTACTCTATCAGGGCGTCAGCGACCGGCAGCTTGCCGACGGAATGAAAAAGGGCGAGGACTTTGTCTCAATGATCGCCCTGTTTGGCTGGGGCCGTCACACCGACCGGCTGAATTCGGAATATAAGCCGCTGACATTCGGCGAGATCGACGCCGAAGTGCGAAACTACGCCGAGTACGCTCGCGGCTTCGATGCCCGCCGCGAGGGGATCCCGAAGCTTGACTATCTGGTGACACCGATCGAATACGAGCCGTACCTGGAAAATGTCGATCGGTGGTACGAGAGAACTGAACGGGAACAGCACGGGAAGTATGTACTGTACCGGCTGACCCTCAAGTCAGAACCACCTGCGATAGCGGGTGGTTGAATGCAAACGTCGTTCGATGTTGGTGTTCCTCTTACTGGTATTTAACCACCCGCTATCGCAGGTGATACCGACAAAAAAAGACCGTCCTTTCGGACGGTCCAAACTTGTATTGCTAATAAATATAAAAACTACTTAAGCGGCCAAAAGGTCGTTTGAAGTCTCGGCAAAGACACGTCTGCCGTTCAGGGCGTCATCGATGATCTCACGAACTGCCGATGCATCCGGGTTGACGTCCATACGGGCGCAAGCCCTCAGGTGTCTGATGATGCCCTCTGCCGCGATCTCTACCGCATCGCCGGTCAATTTCGAGAACCGGCGGGCCTGAATATGGTCAATTTGCAGGACTCTGTCCTGCAAGGTCATTGGTCTAGCTGCTGCCACTTTATCTTCTCCTTTGTTTCAAAATATTGATTGTCGTTCCCGCTCCGTGTCGGGGACGCAGCGTAAAGGCACGAAACATAACGCCGATCCGCAAATAGTGTTGAAAATCCCAACAAAATTGCTGCCGGGAAAAGCGGTTCTTGAGCCCGTCTTTCAACTGTAAGAGAATGTTAACAAAGAAAAGCTAAAAAGTGAACACTTTTTTTCGCCGGGGGCAGAAATTATTCCAAATGCGAAAACCGGCAAACCACAAGATTTGCCGGTTTCCGGAAAAAGCCTAACAGGATGCTGTGGCTTAGCCGACAGCATCTTTCATTGCTTTGCCGATCGAGAACTTGACCGTCGTCTTGGCCGGGATGTTGATCACCGCACCTGTTGCAGGGTTGCGGCCCTCGCGAGCCTTGCGATGCGTTTTCTTCAGTTTGCCAAAGCCCGGAACCGTGAATTCGCCATTTTTCTTGACCTCGCTGGTTGCAAGAGCCGCGAGAGCGTCAAACATTGCCTTAACGTCCGATTTCTTGCAACCGGTCGAGTCAGCCAAGCTGCTGATGATTTCTGTCTGTGTCATACGAGCCATAATTTTAAGTAACCTCCAGTTTTGGTTGTAAAAAGTAAATCTTCCCGAGTGTATGTTCTGCCGCCTTGAGAACTGCCGCAAAATGTTGGGGGAAATTGCCAATCGAGAACAGCTGACTGGTCGGGGCGGCAAGATTCGAACTTGCGGCCTCTCGCTCCCAAAGCGAGCGCACTACCAGGCTGTGCTACGCCCCGTGTGTTTCACTTAAGAAACGATTCCAAGTGTCGAATTCTAAGCGAGGAAGCGCTCCGCGTCAAGTCAAATTTTAACAAAATCCTGTAAAAATGGGATTATTTCTGAAAAAGCCCGGCTTCGATGGCTGATTTTGTGCTTTATCGCGCCCGGTAATTCGCCAAATGTAAGATCATATCCATCTGGCACAAAGATCGGGTCATAGCCGAAACCACCAGAGCCAATTGGACTTAGCGCAATACGCCCGACGCAAATCCCTTCGGACTCGCGTAAAATGCGGCCTTCAGCGTCGGCGATCGCCATCGCGCAAACAAAACGGGCCCCGCGATCCCGCTTTTCTGCGTTTTTCAGCTCGTCGAGAAGCATTTTCATCTTTTTGGCGAAGGGTGTGCCCTCGCCGCCGTACCTTGCGGACAAAACTCCGGGGCGGCCTTCGAGGGCGAAAACCTCGAGGCCCGAGTCGTCGGCGAGAGCCGTCATGCCGGATTGGCGGGCGTACCCGATAGCTTTTATACGCGCATTTTCGGCAAAAGTAAGGCCGGTCTCGGGCACTTCGTCGACCATCGACACGGCGTCCAGGCCAACAACCTCCAGTTCGAGTCCGGTTAGCATCTGGCTAAGTTCGGCTACTTTTCCAGAGTTGTTCGTGGCGAGCAAGATCTTTTTTGCCATTTTTCCATAGAGTATAATGTCCTTCGGGAGACTTTTCTATTGCCAAACACTGTTAAATCAAGGTATAAATGAAGTAGCGGCTTTCCCGCACCTTTCCCGGCCGCGCAAATTTCATTTTTAGAGGATCACATCCCAAGTGGCAGCAGTGTTTTTAGAGGAACCGGTCGGCGTAAGCCTCCGCAGGGGAGACTCGACCGCGGTGCGCAGCAATGAGATGAAATCAGGCACTTCGAACGAAATTCTCGTCACTGACCTGGGCATCTGGCTTTCGGGCCTTGAGAGTTTCCTCGCAACCGGACACGGGGTCTTTCGCGACCCCGGCGATCGAAGGAATGATCCTGATACTTCACGCGAATTCCTGCTGGTCAATGCGGCTCTGCAGCGATGTTCGCTGATCTCGGCCCACATTTTGAGTTTGAACGGCGGCATCAACCCAAAGCAGGCGTCGGTGACCTGGGGCATAACCTTTGGTGACATCGCCGTCCTCGCCGATGAGCTTCGCTCCGTTGTGCTTCTCGGCAATGGCTACACGAACTCAGGCAAGGTGGGCACCGGTGATTGGGAAGCATGGGCACGGCTCATCGCGTCACGGCTGTCGAGCATCCATACATTTACAGCTCTGATCCGCCACGCGGAGAGCCAGGGCGACGAATACCTGCCATCGCCTCTTTTCGAACTCGCCGCAACCAATTCATTTCTTTCGGAGGAACAGTCGGAACTTGCTCTCGTTCTCCCAAAGTTCGGCAGGATACTCAAGTGGTTGAGTTTGGTTGGCAGAATGCTTGAGGCGGATGAGCCGCTCAAGCCGGCCCTCCTGATCTTCGCAAGGGTCAACGAGCAGATCCACGAGCTTACGAGTTATATCAATAACCGCCTGGGTAATTTTCCTGACGAGGAGGCGGAGATGTTCTCGTCCTTGGACGCGGCGTCTTACACGGCTTCCATTGAGCTAAAGAAGGTCTATTCGCAGGAACTCGCCGGCCTGGCCGGGATCCGCCCGTCGCCCTCGATCTACGCAAGGATGGAGACCGCTTACGCGTTGCTGAACGAAGGCTTTCAGCAGATGCTCGCCGGCTTTGCCCGGCTGATCGATCCTCGTTCGGATATATTTGAGATATTCCCGAACTTCGCCGTCAAGCGCGACCGGTCGCTCGCACTCAGAGATGAGCTGTGGTCGGTCGTCCATCTGGTGCAAAAGGCCGAGGCGAAACCTGAAAAACAGAATATCGAAGGCATGCGCACCGCCCTGCGCAAATTCATCGGCGGCACCGCGAAATTCCTTTTCTATAAGGACACCGAGACTGTCGAACGATTTATCGAAGAGATACTGGTCACAAAAGATAACAAGGACCTCGTGCCTATCCTTCACCGTTTCGGTGCCTATCTCGAAACGCTGTTTGGCCAGGTAAACCTCCGCGCGGTGCTCGAGAAGCATCCGTTCGAGGGTGGGTCCATGAATTGAAAGTTTGAAATTAGAAACTGAGAGGTCGGAGGCCGATCGTCATTGACCTCTCAGCGTCGCCAGCGGTTTGCGGAAGAGGACGTCGAAGCTGGCGGCGGAGCCGACAACCATGACGAGCAGCGTTGTGACCGCGATGCCGACGGTGGTGATGACGGGGTCGAACCGCCATTCGATATTCATCAGGTATCTTGCCACGATGTATGAGAGGCTTACTGAAAAGCCCGTGGCGATGACGCCGGCGAGCAGGCCAAGCAGGCCGTACTCGGTGATCAGGATGATCGCCAGCGTACGGCGGCGTGCTCCGAGGGTCTTCAGGATGGCGTTCTCGTATATCCTCTGCGATTTGGTCAGGGCGACCGAGCCGATCAGGATCAGGATGCCGCTGAGCAGGACAAAACTGCCGACGAACGATATCGCGATCACAAAGTTGTTGACCAGCTTATTGACGGCGGCGATGATGTCGGCGACGTCGAATATCTGCACATTCGGGAACTTGTCCAGCACCTCTCGCTGAAGACGTTGGCGGTCGGTCGCCGGGATGTGGTTGAGCACGGTCGCGGCAAAGCTCTGCGGCGCCTTATCGAGCGTTCCCGGCTTGAAGACAAACACAAAAGCCGTCCTCGCGTTTCGCACATCGATCTTTCGGATGCTCGCAATTCTTGCCGTTATTTTTCGCCCCGAGATGTCGAACGTGATCGAGTCGTCCGGCGTGACGTTCAGCGTCGTTGCCATGCGTTCTTCGACGGAAACTTCCGGCGTCTCGTCGCCGCTGTCGGGCCGCCACCATTCGCCGGCAATGATCGTTTCGTTCTCCTCGGTCTTTTCGCGATACGTGATGGCAAATTCGCGGCCGATCTGGCCCTGATTCTGCCTGATCTCGGTCTGTTGATAATCGATCGATTCGCCGTTGACGGCCGCAATGCGGGCGCGAACGGTCGGCACTTCCTCAGGCTTCTCGCCGGTCCGCTCGGAGATCATTCGCGATACGTCGGCGATCTGGCTCTTTTGTATATCGACAAAGACCATGCTCGGCAGGCGGCGGTTTCGCGTGAAATCAAACTCGCGCACCAGGTTTGCCTGCATGATCTGCACCGTGATCACAACGAATGCTCCGAGGCCCACGGCAAGCAGGATGATGCGGGTTTGGTTGCCCGGGCGGTAGAGGGAATTGACCGCCTGGCGGAATGAGAACGAGCTAAGATTCTTTACCTTTTTCAGCAGCCAGGTCAGTACGGCAGCCGAGACGTAAAGGACAAGCCCGGTCGCCGCAAGTCCGCCGAGGAACATCAGCCCGACACGCAGCGACCCCGCCTGCCATACTGCGAGGCCGAGCAAAGCCGTGAGGCACATCGCTCCAAAGCCAAACTTTGCCCAGTCGAGCCGCCTTATATTTACGTTGTTCTCGTCGCGGAGCAGCAGCTTCGGCTTGATCGAGCGGATCTGCAGCAGCGGCAACGCCGAAAAGAGAAGCGAGATCAATACGCCCAGAACAATGCCCTGCGTGGCGGTGCCGAGATTGACCGCATAGCTCATCTTGGCCGGCAACGCGTCGTTAAACTGCGCGCGCGCCGCCCACAGCCCGAGCTGTGCGAGCACTATACCAAAGAAGCTGCCGATGAGACCGAGGGTGAGTATTTGCAGCAAATAAACGGTGATCACCTTATTGCCGCTCGCCCCGAGGCATTTGAGCACGGCTACGGTCTTTCGTTTTTGCTCGACAAAGGCCCGGGCGACATTCCACACGCCGACACCGCCGAGGACTAAGATCAACAGGCCCGTGAGCGAGAGGTAGTTCTCGGTCCGCTCGAATTGCTCGCTCAAATTCTCCTGCTGCTCGCGGTACGAATTGATCTGTATCGTCGAGCCTTTTAGTGCCTCGCGAAGCTGGCGGACGAATTCGGTCGGGTTGTCCGAAGTGCGGTAAAGAATGCGGCGGCGAACACGGCTCGTATTCCTCGTGATGCCCGCGTCGTCAAAGGCCTTCTTTTCGACAAAGACCCGCGAGCCCAGACGGAAACCGCTCGAACCGCCCGGTTCCTCGTCAAATGATGCCCGTATCGTGAACTCGGCCTCGCCGATCTTCAGACGGTCGCCGACCTTGACCTTCATTTCTTCGAGAACGATGCGCGCGACGACGGCGCCGTTCTTTTCGAGCAGTTTGAAATCGAACGGCCTACCGTCCGAAAGCGTAAAATTGCCGACGAGCGGGAAAGGCGGCTCGATGCCCCTCAGCTCGACGAATTCGAGGCTCTCGTTTGTGGTATCTGACGGCCGTGCCATCGACGCTGTCGAGATCGTTTCGTTGCGTGCCTCGACGATCGGGAACCGGGCCACGACATCCTCGATCTTTGAAATATCAGTCGGCGAAAAATCGTTAGTCGAGCCGATCTCGACGTCAGCGGTCATCAGTGCACGGGCATCGTTTCCGACGACCTTTGTAATGTTCTGTATCAGCGAACGCAGAGCGACGACCGACCCGACACCGATCGCGATGCACAAAAAGAAAAAGAGCAGCCGCTGCCATGATGAGCGGATCTCGCGTCGGGTCAAATTAAGGATAAAAGTCATGAGTCTTGAGAGTCCGGGGTCTCGGGAGTCGTTAGGAACGGCTTCTCAGATGCTTGCTGAAGCCCATTATGATTCTGGAAGTTTCATCTAGCATCATGTAAACGGTATCGAACTGATCTTGGTCGAGATACTTGAGGTCGAGAGCCACGTAAAGATGAGATTGAGTTTCTGCGACGGAGCCATGTGCGTAGTTTAGAAAATTTGCAAACTCCTTGTCCGATTTGCGCCCAAATCCCTCGGCAATATTCGCCATGATCGAAACGCTCGACCTGCGGATCTGGTCCCGCAGTCCAAAGTCCTTTGAAAAGTTCCCTTGGCCCGTTATCTCGTAGACAACGGATGTCACCTTCCTGGCTTTCTGCCAACCTAGAATGTCTTCAAATCTTTCAATCGTTGCCATTATCCTTCTTGACTCTTAGACTCCCGACGCTCCGACACTCCAGACACTCCAGACTCCCGAGACTCATCACTCACGACGCGTCCGTCCGCAAGCACGATCTGCCGCTGGGCCTGGGCGGCAAGATGTGCATCGTGCGTGACGAGCACGAGCGTGACGTTGTTCTGCACGTGCAGATTCTTCATCAGGTCGAAAATGTGCTGGCCGTTCTTCGAGTCGAGGTTTCCGGTCGGCTCGTCGGCGAGCATAAATTTCGGCCGGTTGGCAAATGCACGTGCGATAGCGACACGCTGCTGTTCGCCGCCCGAGAGTTCCGCGGGGTAATGATGGCCACGATTTGTCAGATCGACGGCATCGAGCAGGCGATCGGCTCGCTCGCGCACATTATCGAGTCCGAGGATCTCCATCGGGATCAGGATGTTCTCATATGCCGTGAGGCTCGGTATCAAATGAAACGATTGAAAGATAAAGCCGATCCTTTCGCTGCGGAGCCGCGCCAAGGCATCCTCGCTCATCGCCGTGACCTCGTCGCCGTCAACCATGATCTTGCCCGACGACGGTGCGTCGAGTCCGGCGATCAGCCCTAGCAAGGTCGATTTACCACTGCCCGAGGCACCTGTTACAGCGACAAATTGTCCGTCCGCGATCTCGAAACTGACGTCATCGAGTATCGTGAGGTCGTCCGAGCCCGATCGCACCGTCTTGGTAACATTTTTGAGTTGGATCATAGAAGAGATTTAACGCAAAGTCGCGAAGGTACAAAGACGCAAAGAAAGCCAACAGCAGACTTAGCAAAGGCACATCGACTCAGTTTTGCGTCATTGCTCCTCTGCGTCTTTGCGTTGAAGATCATCCTCACAATCTTAGCTTGCTAAAATTTCCCTAACAAGTTCCAATATTCTTGCATCAAAATCACTACGGTTTCGTAAAACGACCATAGTCATGCGAGAAGTAATGCGTTGTAAAGCGATCATAAGTTTCATTTTTCTGGCGATCTTGCTTTCGTCGTGCGCAGCGGCCCGCAGGCCCGCGAACATTGACGCAAAGCCGCTGGCGACGCCGAACGTCCGAACCGACCGGCCAAAGATCATTGCCCTCGGCGACAGCCTGACCGCGGGCTTCGGGTTGACGGAAAAGGAGTCGTACCCGTATCTTTTACAGGAAAAGCTCAAGGCCGACGGCTATGACTATGAGGTCATTAATGCCGGCGTTTCGGGCGATACGAGCCTCGGCGGGCTCGAGCGGGCCGATTGGGTACTGGAGCAGGATAATGCAAAGATTCTGATCCTAGAACTGGGGGCTAACGATCTGCTCCGCGGTGTTCCCGTTTCAAAAATGAGGGAAAACCTGGACCAGATCATCAGAAAAGCCACGGCCAAAGGTCTGAAAGTGCTTCTTTGCGGAATGCTCGCTCCGCCGACGATGGGGGCACAGTATCAGCGGGAATTCACGATGGCGTTTCCCGCTTTGGCGACCGAGCACAAGGTCGAGTTTCTTCCGTTCCTGCTTGAGGGAGTCGCCCTGAACAAGGACCTGAATCAGGGCGACGGTATTCACCCTAATCCCGCCGGTTCGAAGATAATGACGGACAACGTGTATAAGGCACTCAAACCGATGCTCGCACGCTGAATCCGTCTGGCCGCTTTCTCCGAAATTAAAGTTGATGAAAAAAGTTGCTCTGATATTTATGATGCTCGCCGGGACCGCCATAGCGGGCAACGCCCAGTCTTCGGTTCCCGGCCAGACCGTGTACGTCCGACCGAATGCCGAAACCCGCTTCAAGCTTTTTGTAAAAGACACCGTCGGCCCGATGTCATGGGCGGCGAGGATCGCCGGCGCCGGGTTCTCGACGGCAACGAACAGCCCCGAGGAATGGCGCGGCACATGGAACGGATTTGGCAAGCGGGTCGCATCAAATTTTGGCAAGGCCGTGATCAGGAATACGGTCATCTACGGCATGGATGAGGCGCTAAAGTTCGACAGCCGCTATTACCGCAGCGAGAAGCGTGACACGGCGTCGAAGATAAAGAACGCGGTGCTGTCTCCATTCACGGCCCGCAGATCGAACGGCAAACGTACCCTCGGCGTGCCGCGGATCGTCGGGACGTATACTGCCAGCGTGATCGCCAACGAAACGTGGTATCCGGCGAGGTTTAGCTGGAGGGACGGGATGAGGACAGCCTCGGTCTCGTTCGGAACCGCCGCCTTATTCAACCTGGCCAAAGAATTCGTTTTCCGCCGATAATTACGCATATTCGGTCATTTGAGGATACAATTCCTCAATGAACGTTACTCATCTCGAATGTGCTCTTTGCGGCCTCAGGCACGAGGCAAATGTCCTTCAAAACCTGTGCATAACGTGCGGCAAGCCGCTGCTCGTCCGCTACGATCTCGACAAAGCGGCGGAATCGCTGACACGCGAGTCGCTCGCCGGGCGTGAACCGTCGCTGTGGCGTTATCGCGAGGTCTTGCCGGTCGTCGATGACGCGAACATAGTGTCATTGGGCGAGGGCTGGACGCCGCTATTCAAGACCGACAAGCTCGCCGCGACGCTGCCGGTCAAGATCGACCTTTACATAAAAGACGAAGGCCAAAATCCGACGCAATCGTTCAAGGCACGCGGAATGACCGCCGCGATCTCGATGGCGAATGAACTCGGCGTCAAAAAGGTCGCCGTACCGTCTGCCGGCAACGCGGCCGGAGCGATGGCCGCCTACGCCGCCAAAGCGGGAATGGAGGCCTACATTTTCATGCCGGCCGACACGCCCAGGGCCACGCCGAAG
>CAYSMU010000011.1:0-6204 GCA_964432145.1 uncultured Chloracidobacterium sp. | reverse complement strand
GACACGCCCGAAGCGAATATAGTCGAATGCCGCCAGACCGGCGCTCACGTTACCTTGATCGACGGGCTGATAACCGATTGCGGAAAGATCGTCGCCGAGCGAAAAGAAGCCGAGGGCTGGTTCGACGTCTCAACGCTCAAGGAACCGTACCGCGTCGAAGGCAAAAAGACGATGGGCTATGAGTTGTTTGAGCATTTTTCCCAAATCCAAAATCCAAAATCCAAAATCCAAAATCTTCCTGACGTTATTTTGTATCCAACCGGTGGAGGCACCGGTCTGATCGGAATGTGGAAGGCGTTCGACGAGATGGAGCGAATGGGCTGGATCGGCTCGAAGCGGCCGCGAATGGTGACGGTTCAATCATCGACCTGTGCCCCGATAGTGCGGGCGTTTGAGAAAGGCGAGCGTTTTGCCGACGAATTCGAGAACGCCGCGACCGTCGCCTCAGGGCTGCGCGTTCCGAAGGCGATCGGCGATTTCCTCATCCTCGACGCTATCCGTGCCTCGGGCGGCACCGCCCTTTCCGTCACCGACGCCGAACTCGTCGCCGCCGTCCAAGAGATAGGTGCCGCTACCGGCCTTTTCGTCGCTCCCGAAGGCGCCGCCTGCCTGCCCGCCCTGCGAAAACTCATCGCCAACGGCTCAGTGACCGAAGGCGAATCGGTCGTGATATTTAATACCGGCTCGGGTATCAAGTACCTCGAAGCTTTCGTAAATTGACTTCGATAGGTTCGGTCAAAGGAGAGTGATCATGCAAAGTGGTTTACGTTGGATAACTGTTCTTTTGCTCGCGTCGAGTTTAGCGCTGTCGCCTGATCTTGTCTTCGGGCAAACCAAGCATGAACTTGAGATCAAAAAGGCGGTCAATAAGATCGGCCTTCGTGAAGACATCACCGTCATCCGGAATGACGATAAATGGTTCTACGGCCGGGTCGAGGCGATCGAGAATGATTCGTTTACGATCTATGAGATCGATCAAAACACCAAGATGATGTTCGACTACAGCCAGGTCAGCAAGGTCTACAAGGGCTACGGGACTTCCCGAGGTATCAATGGCCACCGAATCCCGCCAAGCCGCCATAGAAAAGGACTTCTGATCGGCGCGATCGTCCTGGCAATACCTATCGTCCTCGTCGTCGTGGGAATGAGGAACGAAAATGACCATTGAGGACATCTTGCGACGCAGACGTTCGAGGAGGACCCTCTGAGGTATAATGAATTCATGGATACTGTCATCAAAACCAATGTTGTTACTTCATCCCCCGACGTGATGAGTGGTGCGATGGTTTTTGCGGGTACTCGGGTCCCGGCGCAGATCCTTTTGGACTACCTCGCGGGTGGACATACGCTCGAGGGATTTCTGGATGATTTTCCGACTGTTAAGCGTGAGCAAGCTGTCGAACTTTTGCATGAGCTTAGTCATTCTTTTGAACTGGCGCTTAAAAAATGAGAATTCTCATCGACGAGTGTTTGCCCAAAAGGCTAAAACTTGAGTTTGCGGATCATTTTGTACAAACAGTTCCTGAGGCGGGTTGGGCGTCGAAGCAGAATGGCGAATTGCTCCGGCTCGCCGAAAAAGAGTTTGATGTCCTCCTGACCAATGACCGGAACATCGAACATCAACAAAACTTAAAACAATTCGATCTCGCCTTCATCGTTTTAGTCGCGCCTACCAACGACATCAACGACCTCAGGCCATTGATGACTGCCGTTATAGACGTATTGAACTAAATCCAGCCCGGCGAGATCGTGTCTGTCAAATAAGATCGGTTACCGCGTCTATAAGAGCGGCGCGAGCTTCTGCGATCTCGGCCTCAAACGTCTATCCCGTTTGGACCCGCCCCATATCGATGCCGGCTGTCGGTCATCCCGTTTCCATCAGCATACAGACAGGCCCGTCTACGGCTGTACCTGAACGCCCATATAAGCCGTACTTCCACCGGATGAATTTCTCCAGGTTTGGTTCATATGTGATCAGCGGCCTGCCATCCCTTTCGGATTCGATCCATACGTGGGCGCCGGTTTTGTTTGTACCGGGCCGGCAGCCGCATTGGTAAAAGACCTCAAGCTGAGTTTCCGGCAATTGAGGGCCCCGATCGGGGCTCAGGTCCCGCCCGGACCCCATCTCCGCGGTATCTTCGCCGGGATAGGCTTCCTCACGCGGCTGCCATCCGTCGTCCCGCCATGTTTCGTCGGTGTTTTCGTCCGTTTCTCCGGCAGCGTCAATGACGTCGACGAATTCCCCGTCTTCATTCTCATCTGTTGGCAAGCCGTGCGAAGGACGCCACTTTTTCAACAGCCTTCCGACCCGCGAGCGGCTTATTCCGGTCCGCAGGCTGATCTCCCTTACAGAATGGTTTTCTTCCTTGAGGCCTTTGACGAGACGAACAAGTTCGAGCGTTTCAGGGTCGAGCTTTGCCACAAACCGGTCGTCGAACGCCATCACCAGCAGCCCGTCATCGCGCCGCGTGATCCTGGCAAACGGACAATCGTTCGCATGCCAGCGAATGGGACCGCTGCGCGAACGGACCTGGATCAAAAAATGCCATTCCCGCTGCCCATGCTGCCGTCCAATGGCAAATATACTGTCGGCAACATCGCACAAAACCCGCGAACGCATAAGGCTCGCCTCACCCGGCAGTTCGCCGGGCCTGGGCTGCCGCGACTGCGTCAGTACGAGGATCGACAAGCCAAATTCGGCCGTCAGGCCTTTCAATTCCCGCATTAGCTTGAGTGTTTCGCGGGTCCCGTCAAACGCCGATCGTATCGCCGAGAGGTCGTCGATGACCACCGCGCGGTAATTCCGTTCCCGCACGACGTCTCGGAGCCATTCGACGAGGTCCGTACCGTCAGGCGGCCGGTCGCGGTGCAGATTCTCTGAGAATCGGTAGCATCGCCCGTCCTCGCCCGTACGGCGCATGTGGAACTGCACGTCCGAGTGGAGCATATCCACATAAAGTACGCGTCGGCGGTCGGCGGGCATCTCGAACCCTTCGATAGCGGTTCCGCGCGCGATAGCGTCGGCGATCTGGACCGCCAGGATCGACTTTCCGGTCGCCGTGGCGCCAAAGAAAAGCGCAAGATCGCCCTCGCGCCAGAAATCGTCAAAGAGCTTTGACGGCGGCTTAAAACTCGATGGATCGGGAATACAGTCGTTCGCCTTTCGCGGAAGCGGATATTCTCGTTCTTTTCTGCTGTTTACTGCGACATCGTGCATATTCGTTCTCCTTGCTGAAAATGCCTATTGACAACCGGCAAAAAACGGCTGATAATGGGCAATGATACAGTGTATCAGAAATGCAACAAGATGAGAATGCAAGTATTTTTTTCACGCTCGAAGGCGAGCCACCCTCGAAAATCACTGTTAACGTGTGTGTTTTCAGTCGGTTAAGTGTCCCACTCGACGTGTGGGACAGCAGCGGGACGTCCCGCCCGCGGACGCGCGGCTAACAGGCCCGGAGATCGACCGCCGTCTGTTCCCGCGCCATCTACGTTATGCGAGGTCAAAAAAATGCAGAGATCCGCGGCCGGTCTGATGGTCGAGTACGATGCGCCTTTCGGGCATGGGCTGTTTGCGTGGGATGAGCATTAGAGCAGTAGAAGTTGACCAATTTGGTATGATGAAACCTATGAATATTCGCCGTACTGTATTCATCGTCGCCATTACCCTCACAGTTTGCACGAACATTCTCGCCTCGGGTGAATTTGAGTTTTTCCGGCTTGCTTCAGAGCCGTTGATCCGGATCGGGCTCGCTACGAATGCCGGATCGGTCACCATAAGCACGAATGACTCGTCTTTGGTCTCGGTGAGTCCGGATGAGTCGTTGAAACTGCTTGCGACAAATCGCGTTACGGTTTCGGCACGGGCCTACCGCCCGCCCGAGATCGAGAATTATCGGGTCGAATTCCAAAACCTGCCGACGCAAGCCGACGCCAGCGAACTGGCAAAGGACATCCGCGACGCGACCGGCGAGACGGCGATCGTCAGCATCGATCCGGCGACGAATATGTGGAAAGTCTGGGTCGGGCAGGTCAAGCCCACCAGCGAGGATGCGGACGAGCTAAAGGCGAAGCTCGCGGCGAAAGACTTTGACGACGCGGTCATCGTTGTGGAGAAAAAGACCGTTGTCTCGCCGGACGCGGTCGCTCTTTCGCAGCAACTCCGGGCCGGGGGCCCGAGCGAGGTCCGCAGCCTGATCAAACCTACCGGTTCGGCGGCGGCGGCGACCGCAACGGGTTCGGTCGACCCGAATCTTCGCGAGTTGATCGTCAATGGGCCCAGCGAATCGGCGAAGTACTCATCGTTGAAATCCGTGGCTTTTGGATCGGTGAATGAGCGTTTCAATCCGGTCAAGCTCAACGGCAAGGCGTATCGCGGCAAGATCGAGGTCTTTGTAAATTCTCGCGGTTCGCTGACGGTGGTCAACGTCGTTCCGCTCGAGGAATATTTGCTCGGTGTCGTGCCCAGCGAACTTGGATTGCCTCAGCTCGAGGCTCAAAAGGCGCAGGCGGTCGCGGCCCGCACCTATGCAATAGCGAACATCGGCGGTTACGGCAAACAGGGCTTCGACATGGTCCCGACCGTGTATTCACAGGTGTACAAAGGTGTTTCGATCGAAACAAAGATGGGCACGCAGGCCGTTCAGGAGACTCGCGGCATGGTCGCGACATATCACGGCAAGCCGATCATGGCGTACTACACATCGACGTGCGGCGGGCGGACCGAGAGCAGCGAGAATATATTCGACCATGCCGAGCCCTATCTTGTCGGTGTCGAATGTTCGCTCGAGGGAAGGCGTCATTTCGAGCCGTTTCTTATCAAAACGGTCCGTCAGCCGGCCAAGCTTCGCGATGAGGGAAATCTGGAACTCGTTCGACTTATGTCGCTGTTTGCGTCGAACGGATTTCAGCTATCGACCTCGCAAATGACGGACGATTGGTTTGAGGACGTGCCGACGGAGAGCGAGATGTCGAATTGGTTGAACAATCTCGCCGGAAAATTCGGCAAGGTCTATCCCAACGTGAGCCGCGATACTGCCAGGCCTATCGAATTGGCCCGCATCATTGCCGGATTTGTCTACGCGCCGGGATATGCGGACACGATGCTCGCCGAGTCCGATATCAACTATCTTCTCGCGTTCGACGATGCTGCCGAGATTCCCAAGGACCGCCGGGCCGATCTGGCTGCGTTATTGAGAGACGGCTACTTTACGCTTAATCCGGACCTGACGATCAAGCCGAACAGGCCGTTTACGCGTGCCAGGGTGCTTCGGCTGATCCGTCAGATCTACGAAAAGAAGAAATGGATGCCCGAGATCCTGAGCGGCGAGGCCCAACCCGCCGCCGACGGCAAACTCGTGCTGAAAAGCGGCAGATCGGCGCGGCAGCTAACGGTACGGCCCGACGTCTTTTTGTTTCGCGAGTTCGGCGATGCTCTTTATCCGGTCCGCGAGGCGGCGTTGGTCGGCGGGGAAACGGTCAGGTATCAGCTTGATTCTCTTGGGGCGATCAAGTATCTCGAGATCAAGCCGAGCATCACGCCGACGACTGCCGAAAAAATGTCGCCGTGGGTATATTGGAGCAAGCCGGTTGCGGCGTCGGCCGTGCAGTCAAGGCTGTCGCGATATGTTCGCGGGATAGGCACGCTCTACGATATAAACGTTAAGCGGGTCGGCTATTCCCGCCGCCCGATAGAGTTGGAGATCATCGGTTCCAATGGGGTCAAGACACTAAAGGGGGGCAAGATCCGCTCGGCGCTCAGGCTGCCGGAACAGCTATTCGTGATCGACAAGCGTTACTCGGGGAATTCGGTTGCTACCTATGTTTTTACCGGACGCGGGTGGGGACACGGCGTGGGGATGTGCCAGTACGGAGCCTTTGGGCTCGCAAAGATGGGCGTCAAATACGACGAAATAATCAAGCATTACTACACCGGCGTAGATCTCACGCGAGCCTATTGACCGGATGTTTTTTGGTCAGAGAGTTACTGGCCGCCGAACTGAGCGGTACATTTTCTTGGTGATCTGATATGGGCGGGAGTCGATGTCGACAAACGATCGGAACGCGTCAATGGCTCGCAGCTCCAGGTTCTGATGCAGGAAGTTGAGCAATTCAAATTGCAGGTGTTCCATCGCCGCTCGCTGTCGGTATTCGGCAAAATATCTGGCTATTTCGGCTTCCGTCCTCGCTCCGCCGTTGTCAGCG
>CAYSMU010000010.1:0-17616 GCA_964432145.1 uncultured Chloracidobacterium sp. | reverse complement strand
ATTACGTTCCTGATCCTCGATGGACGCTGAGTACCGGGTACACATACAATTACCTGACTAGCAAGACCGATTTGGTGGTTCCGCTGTCTCTAAACGCAGCTCTACCTCCAAACCCTGTCGGGAATTCCGGTTTCCTTCGTGGATTCAGCGAATTCTATATGAAGGACGGTTACTTTTTTGTGGATATCTCTGGACAGCCCACTAATAGGGTCTCGTTCTATGCGAGTTATCGATACAACAACGATAAGGGCCAGAGTAGCCAGGCAGCGACCGTGATGGAGAGGTTCATTAGCTCCTATCCTTTCAAATCCCATATGCCGGAGGCCCGTATATCCATCAAACTAACAAAGAACGTTGACTGGAATTTGGGTTATCAGTACAACAATTACAAGGAAAGCCTTCAGTACGGGTATTTTCCATATAATGAATTGGTCAATACCAACGTCATTCCCGCCAACGCAACGTACCCGACCAATCAAAACTATCGGGCCCATTTGCCTTACACCTCACTGCGGATCTACTTCGGCGGCGGTCGATGATCCGATATCAATTCCTCCAGGACGCCGGTGATGCATCGCATCACCGGCGTATTTCTTTGAGCTGTGGCACGGGTAGTTTTTGACCGTTCCTCGAATTGAGCTATGTCGCCGACCTTTGAAAAGTGATTGCAGTCACTGCCGGTATTCCTTATTCGTGTTTCAATAGATCGTAAACTCAGGACGGTGAAAAAGCCGATGAGATCCTCTATAAAAACCGCAATTCTACTTTGCTCGATAGTTCTGGCAATAACTTTCTATTTCCACGATTCCTTGGGGTCGACCGCCCAGAATGTTACCCCGCAGCCAACCGTTCCATCTGGTAACAGACAGCAAGGCCAGTTTCCATCGAACGTTAACCTGGACTGCGCGGGTTGCCACGGTCCGGGAAAGAGTCTGCCCTATTTGGCCGGCGAACTATTTCATAAAGACACCCACGGAGCTCTGGATACGAGTATTCACTCAAAGCTCGCCCCAAACGGAAAACCGATAGCCAGCTGCAAGGACTGTCACACCGTCAACGGCGATATGACGACGGCTCTTCCCGCCGAAAACGCAAAGTCAACCGTAAATCGCGCAGCGATCGCAACCACATGCAGTAAGTGCCACAGCAACAAATCGGTGATGCAAGGCAGCGGGATAAGTGATCGCCCAATATTTGCATACCGTGAAAGTGTTCACGCTCAAGCGTTTGCGCGCGGCATTACGGGAGCGGCCGTATGCACCGATTGCCATAACACTCACGACATCCAACCGGCATCCAGCCCGCAATCATCCATCGCCAAGACGAACATCGCGGCCACGTGTGGGAAGTGTCACGGGACCGAGGCCGGCCAGTTTATTGAAAGCGTTCATGGTCTATCGGTAGCCCGTGGGGTTTCACGCTCGCCATCATGTACTGATTGTCACGGAATTCACGATATTCAGAAGCCGCTCGACCAAACAAAGGCAAACCCGGCAGTCGCTATCGCTTCGGAAAGTTGCGCAAAATGCCACGAGGGCGTCGCCTTGACAAAAGAATTCGGAGTGGCCAGCGGACGCGTCGATAGCTACAAGGACAGTTACCACGGATTGGCGTCCGACATGGGGTCAAAGGTTGTCGCGAATTGTGCGAGCTGTCATGGCGTTCACAATATCCTGCCCTCGAGTGATCACCGATCGATGATCAGCCCGGATAACCTCACCCAGACATGCGGCCAGTGTCATGTCGGAGCTAATGCGAACTTCATCAGCGGCAAGATCCATTTGACCTCAACGCTGGCTTCGGAGACACCGCCTGATGATATGGGGTTCTTTGGGACTACCATTGTCCGCTGGATCTATCTGCCCCTCATTTTTCTCGTGATAGGTGGCATGGTACTGCACAATGCCCTTATCTGGCGAAAAAAGGCCGCCGCAAAAAAGCGTGAACATCGAAGCATAGTTCGCCTGAGTGTAAATCAACGAGTTCAGCACTGGTTACTGCTCAGCAGCTTTATCGTTCTCGTTTTCAGCGGGTTTGCCCTGATATATCCTGACTCCTGGCTTGGCTGGCTCATGGGCGGCAGTGAAACTCCACGAAGAATTATTCACCGTATCGCGGCTGTTGTCATGCTAATAATGGGTACGTATCACATTGTTTATCTGGCAGCGACAAAAGAGGGCCGATCTTGGTTTGTGGACATGTTGCCTAGATTGAAGGATGTCAGCGATCTGATCGGTAATTTCTCCTATTATCTTGGCATTAAGCAGGAACGTCCAAAGATCGCCCGGTTTGGCTATGCCGAAAAGGCCGAGTATTGGGCCGTCGTTTGGGGCACGATCATAATGGGGCTTACAGGCCTGATGATCTGGTTCAAGATCGAGGTATTCAATTTCATTCCGCGTTGGTGGATCGAGATCGCACTGGCAATTCACTACTATGAGGCGATCCTCGCGACATTGGCAATAATCGTCTGGCACTTTTATCAAGTGATCTTTGACCCGGACATTTACCCGATCAACTTTGCCTTTCTCGACGGCCGGGTCTCGGAAGAATCTTTTAAGGAAGAGCATGAACTCGCTTATGAGGAAATAACGAAACAACAGGAAACCGGGCCTGAACCAGACGATCGATCAGAAGGCGACGGACCCGCATCGTAAATTCAGATCTGAACAAATTAACGCGAACGTGAAGCCGTCGAAAGGGAAATTTTCGGGCGGCTTCCTTTTTGTTTTGCTATGGTTTCGTTTCAGCGTTCGCACTTGGCCGTTGAAGCTTTGTTGCTTAGGTGAGGCGCATCAATGTAATGAGGCAAATGCCCGGTCGTTTTCCACGCCTATTGCAATCGGGCGTCGAGTCGGAGAAGCCGCTCAAAAGTGTATGGCCAAACTACGTCATTTGACCAAACTGCTCAATATACCGGAATAAGATTTCAACGCAAGGGAACAACCAAGAGTCATTATTTGATGTACGGCCATCTACCGCCCTTCAGCAAACAAGGCCGCCGTTTCAGGCAGCCTTGTTGGCCTTGCGTTCAAATCAGAGAAGGTGATCGATGCGAATCACTTCTTTGCCGTATGGCAGGCCGAACACTGGAACTGTGAAATATCACCCAGGTTTACCGGATGCTTGAACGGTTGGTCAGGCCGGTGGCAAGAGTCGCACCGTCGTTCAGCAAGGCTGCCAAGATCGATCGGGTGCCGGAACGGGCCCGTCTGAGTGTTTAGTTCAGGCGGAGCGATCGAATCGTATATGACCGTGTGACAGACGTTGCAGTCATTTGTGATCACCTTGCCCGTCTTGCTCACATGCTGGCCGTCGTGACATCTGAAACATCCCTGAGAATTGAGGTGACCCGCGTTGTCAGGATGAGTCTGCCAATTCGTTTTCATCTCGGGGAAAAAGTAATTTTGAAATATCCGCTGAAGCTCAGTAACCGAACCCTTGATCAGCTCCGCCTTTTGAGCATGAAGGTCGCGGTAGTTGGTCCTGTAGAAGTCGTTGATGCTTGTATCTATTGCGTTCAGAGCCTGTTCGTTGGTTTCGTACTGGCCGGTCAACGCTGCAACCGCCTGTCGTTTTAAGAATGGTAATGTCGGGTCCAGGGCTCCTGCCGCAAATGCATTGTCCACCGCCACATCCGGCGGAAGATATTTGTGCGCCGGACGGTTGTGACAATCAACGCAATCCATTTTGCGCGTGTTAGCCTCAGTCCGCTGCTCGGGTGTTATAGGATTGTTCTTATCAAAGTATTCGGTGACATTACCTTGCCTATCCTTAATGCTTACCCATGGAATAACTTGCCGGCGTTCGTCGGTATGAATGTACGTAACCTCATTCGCAATATTCATGTGCCAATGGATACCGGTAACCTGTCCTGCGGCTGTACTGCCGCCACCAACGTTGAGCAGCATCCGGGTTTGACGCAGCGTGTTGTTTTCGTCATTCCCGTATCGATTAAAGACCTTCATCTGTGCGCCGAAGAACTTTTCGGGCCAGTGACATTGCTCGCATGTATCAGGGGCCGGACGCAGATTATGCACCGGCGTGCCTATCGGCCGTGAAAACTTGTTAAAAGAAACCGAATACAACTGATACGCGCCCGATAGCTTTGATTTGGCGTACCATCCCGCTCAGGAACCCACATGACAGTCGACGCACCGTACACGTGCGTGCGCACCTGCCTGATAGGCCATAAATTCGGGCTTCATGACCGAGTGACATGCTTCGCCGCAAAACGATACTGATTCTGTGTATTCAAAGGCCCTATAGCTGCCAAATGCGCTCGCGGAGACAAAAAAGGCCGAAACAACGATGAATGTAACAAACGTCCGTCGAGTGTGAGGGTCATTAAAATCCAGTTTCGGATAGGGCATTACGGCTTCCGGAGCAAACCGATGCCGGCGGCGGCGTTCCAGGATCATTCCAACCGCAACGACGACCAGGCCAAAGATCATGATCGAGGGCAGAATTATGTACGTGAGAATGCCAATATACGGATTCTCGGTGGTCGAAGTGATCTCGATGAGAAACAAGAGCACGTCACTCGTGACGCTCGCGACCACGATCGCGATCCCGATAAAGCTAATATAATTGCGCATCAAACTCGGAATTCGGAGTTTGCTCGGAACCTCGTTCGGAAGTTCATCTTTGGTCTCGATTTCTTCGTTCATAGACTTCACCTGACTTGCACTGTCATATCAGAGACACCACCAACATTGGACGAAACCGTCTCGCCTATAATTCAAACCCGTGAAGATCTTCGAATTACCAGCGAGACGGCCAAGGTCAGGGACACTCAAATGCCAGCAAAAGTATCAATTTGCGGGCTTCAAAGTTCTCATATAGGCTGCCAAACCTTTGGCCTCGTCCTCGGTCATTCCCTTCGCCTCAAATCCGGGCATAAAAGGCGGCTTTTCACCTTTCTTCCCTTTCATTATGACCTGAACGTGTTCTGTGTCAGGCTTTGCGGGATCATAGAACTTTCCGGCGGTCGGTTGGTGGCAGACTGCACATTTTGCTTTGTACACGGCTGCCGGATCATCAGCCGAAAAGGCGGCAACCTTGGTCGGGGTTACCTTGAATGTCGCCAACAAAAGTAATGGGACTGCAAAGAAAATAATTGCGAATAATTTGGTTCGATTGGTTTTCATGTTGTCATCCTCTATCAGAATACTGTGAAGCCGGGTTTCTCCCGATGACTCCGCGAACAACCAATTGCAACCCCTGTGCCACGAATACCTTGGCACACCACGCCATAAATCATAGAAAATACGTGATTTACGCTAATATCCTCTTAACAGATCTCAGTAACCGCGAAATTTTCCACAGTTACTCAACTAGAACCTAAATGTCTTTCCTTCGTGGCATTTACGGCAATTTGAGAAGTCACTGATCCCAAACGCCCGCTTGCTGTTATGACAATTGCCGCAACTATTAGAACCGGCACGTGCAAAGTGCATTGATACCGCCGGAGATGTTACCTGGCGTCCCCGCGGCTGTCCTGCAAGAACGCTATGACAGGACGTACAGTTCGTCTTGCCCCGTGTGAGATGTTCCTGATGGCTAAAGTTAGCGTTATAAGCCTTTGCCCACTCAGACGCCCTTACCGGACGTCCCGGGGAGTGACAGGTGTCGCAGGAACTTAAAGGTGTCGCCGCAGTATGACACTGAAAACACGTCGCATGCGCCGCGCCTCCCGCAGGCATCGAAAAGGCAACACCCCTGCGTGTCGGCTTATGGCAAGTTGCACAGTTCGTCTGGCGTAAATGCCGGCCATGATCGAACTTTACATTGAAACTCTTTAGTCGGGGAAATCCCTTCATCGCACCGGTTTGAGGATTCGTGTGACAGATCGTGCACATGGGGCCCGTATTATCGGCAAATTGCTGAACATGGCAACCCGCGCAGGGCAAATGATCAGGTTTACCGGGAAATCTAATACGGGTCGAGCCGTCATCACGGCGGTGGCACAGCAAACAGGGTAAACGGGAATGGGATTCGTTTGCGTGCCTGAAGCGCGAATAGTCTGATTGATAACCAATCGATGGGTCGGTGTCGATTGCTTCGATCTCGGATGCGTTTGTTTCAGCGATAGGCCCTTCGGCCGATACAGTCTCAGGAAGTGACGTGTAAGCATAGCCAAAGAAAACGATACCAAGCAAAAGCACCGCCGCCTGGAGCAGTCTTATTTTCGATGGACGAGCTGTAATTCGCCGATTCCCTGCCATCATTATTTTCCACCCGCAGCCAAGATAGCTTTAGTGTGCGATTCGGGGATTGGTGACTTGCCAAAAGTGATATGGCACTTCACGCACTCGAATGCGGGGTTCTTTTTCCTCGAATCGACCTCGAAATTCAATGCACCGCCCTCATCCGAGGTCGCCGTCACATGACACATAGTACACGCCTCGATCGAAACCCGTTTGGTCGCAAAATCGGCCGTGTTCATTTTTTGGACATTGTGGCAGGTTGCGCACTCCATATCCACATGGGCCATGAAGGCATGTTGATATTTGCCCGACGAATCCCTCAATCGCCATGAATTCAGCATTCGTTTATCATCGATCTTCATTGCCGCGGCGATCGTCTCGTCAAAATCCGCCTTTGGGAGAGCCGGCTTGTACTGGTGGCACGCGGAGCAATTGTTTGGTGCGGGCAACATTCCGCTGTCCTGTGAATGACAGGAAAAACAGGTTGTATGGCCTATCGGAGCCGTCTTAAAAGTTCCTTTCTTAAGCCAGAAACCTTCACCCAGGGTCGCGGGAGGTTTCGTGACAAATTCGTCTGCGCCCTCTGCCTGCGGCAAAAGCGTCTGATGGCAAACCGCACAGCTCGCCTCTCCTCGACGACCAGGATCCCGGGAAAATGAGGCATTCACAAATGCTCCTTTCGGATTTGTATTTGCCGACACTATCTCGATGTGTTTGTCGTGTGGAAAACCTACAACAAAATCAGATTGGGCTTTCTTTCCCTTCGGCGAGAGGTCAAATATCTCACGAGGATTGGGAAAGGGATGTCTTGTACTGTTTCGCGGCGACGGATTTATATGACAGATCGAACAGATATTCGGTGTCGCACCCTTGAAAAACTGCGGCATGTGGCACTTAAGACAGGATTCATGGTTCGGGTATTCGGTGATATCCGGAATCGCATCCGGGCCGGTCCTGACTTTGTTCCAATTTGTCGACGGGAATTTGTGGCAGGTACCGCATTCAACCCGATGCGCTTTGGCGTCGTGGGGAAACTCGGTGTAGGTTTTTCTCCTCGGCGTAGGCTTCGGTGTGGCAGCCGATCCTGATTTGATCGGGGTCAATATTGCCGCATTAAGGATACCGGATAGACGCTCATTCGCGAGTAAGCCCATCACCAAAAGGCCGACAGTGCATGCCACCTTGATATAGCGTCTTACTACCATAGCGAGAGGATACCCTCGTCAAAATATAGCCGATGTCGAGAGAACTATCTGTGACTATTATCACCGATAGTAAAAAGAAGTGATGCGAAGCGCGAAAAAATTCGCAGTTTTTGCGATCAATATCGTCTTCTTTCGGTTATGATAAGTCCAAGCTGACTTCAAAAATAGCGCAATACTTGGAATTTTGCGAAAGTGCACGCCTTTGCAGCCGAGGCACGATTGTTGCCCTAGCTCTTCCCGGAGATATTCACGTATGTCAACCTTAGAACAAGCTGTCGTCGCCGGTAATAGCGTTGTTTCCGAATCGAAACGTCAGCGTGAGTCGATAATTTCCCGGGTCGTGAGAGTCGCCTGCTCAGTCCGCTTTGGCGTCACATTATTAGTATTACTTGCCGCCGCCTGTCTGGTCGGAATGCTTGTGATGCAGCAGAATGTCGATGGATTTGATCGTTATTTCGCCGAACTTACACCATCGCAAAGGCTTGTTTACGGATATTTGGGCTTTTTTGATATCTACCATGCATGGTATTTCAATGGCCTTCTGGCTGCCCTATCCGTAAACATCATTCTCGCTTCTATCGATCGCTTTCCTAAAACATGGAAACGCATCTCGCGTAAGAATCTTACAGTCCCAATTCGCTGGCTCCGCGAGCAGAGCCAAACCGCCGAGATTGCTACGGAGGCTTCGGTGGAGACCGCCACAACGCGGATCGAATCCGCAGCCAAAGCTATCGGTTGGCGTAAGTTGCGGCGGACAGAGAAGAACGGCCGCCTCTATCTGTTTGCCGAATCGGGAGCATGGAATCGACTTGGAGCTTATCCGGTTCACGTCGCTCTCCTTACTATCTTCGTCGGCGGATTCATGACCGCACAAATGGGTTCGACCGGATCAGTTCCGCTCGCCCCGGGGATGACAACGGACCTGACGCGCGAGACCGTTGTAAACCTGGATAAAGCGAACGAGGTCACTAAGCGGCTGCCTTTCGAACTTACCGGCGTCGATATCCAGCAGAAGCTGATCAAGAAAGACGGTCCGATCACGGCGATGAACACGATCGACTGGATCACCCGATTTAAGATCGCAGACGAGACTGGAACCCACGAAGCGTCCGTCCAGATGAACAAGCCGTACGATTACCGCGGGTATCGTTTCTTTCAGGCGAGCTTCATCCCGATCGGTCGTGCCCGGTCGATCACGATAGAGGCGAAACCTGCGAACGGCGGAGAAACACAAACGCTAACGATAGGAAGAGATGGTACTGCGGCCTTGGCCGATGGAACGTCGGTAAAATTCAGCGAGTTTCGCGGAAACTTCCGGATCGGGTCAGAAGATCCGAACGAAGATACATCCGATTACCAGAATCCGGCCGCCGTTCTCCAATTGACCGCCGGTGACGGCGCTACCTATAACGCTTACGCGTTCGGCCCTCAGATGACCAATATCCCGGTCGCCAACAAACCTGTGGCCGGTTATACATTTCAGTTAAAGGATTTTGAGAAGGCTGCGGACCAGCACGTTCTCTCAGTGCAGAGAGACCCGGGAGCGACGGTCGTCTATATCGGTTTTGTTCTGCTTTGCATAACACTCGGTGCTGTCTTTTTATTCTCGCATCAGCGGGTTTGGGCCGTCGTCGAGCCCGAATCCGAGACATCGGCACGAATAATCGTCGCCGGCAATACTAATCGCAATCTAAATTCATTCGATGAAAAGTTCAAACGTTTTGTGAAAGCCTTGGAGGCAAGATCTATATGAGCCAGGAAATACTCGATCGTCCGTTGGTAGTTCTAGCCGACGATGCGGACGGATCTGTCATTAGTCGCTTATCCTCTTTTCTTCCCGCCGCGATCGCGATCGTAGCGTCGCTTGGGATAGTCGTATTACGGATCAGCATGGGCGGAGGCCGTTTTATTTCGGACGAAGCTCTGATGATGCTCGCCCTTGCGTCGTACCTTATTGCGGCGGTATTCCATCTGACAAACCTCTATGCGCCATTCCGATTTGCGGAGAAGCTCGGACTGTGGGCAGCTACCCTTGGGGTCATCTTCAACCTGTCGAGCTGGCTTGTTCGTTGGGTCACCGCCTACGACAGGGAACTCGCGATCTTTAACAGTCAGGGCTCGAACCCGGCTGACATGCCGTGGGTGTTTCGCTATGTTCCGTTTGCAAATCTATACGACCTAAGTTTGGCATTTGCCTTCGGAGCCGGTATCACGACGCTTCTCGTAATGAGGCGAAGGCAGTTTCATGTGGTCGCGACGCTTTCGCTTCCATTGGCCGCGATCATTTTGGTACTTGCCAGGTTTATCGGCAGCGAGATAATCGATCTCCCACCGGTACTCGATTCTTACTGGCGTCCGATCCACGTCGGTATCGCCTCCTTGAGCTATGGTATTGCCCTGGTCTGCTTTGCGGTTGCCGTTCTTTACCTACTAAAGGACGGACTCCAGATCGAGAAGATGGCGATGTGGACGAGTCTATTTGCGTTAGCAGTTTTTGCCACGGTCAGTAAATTCAGTGTATTTTCTCTCGCTAGCTTTGGGACTTACACTGCGTCCACTTTTGTTGGAACTTCACGAATGTCGCTTCCGCTGCGGGCCGATGTTCCATATGTCGGATGGCTGATCGTCGCTGCCGCTGTCCTTCTTGTTGGAGCTGTGGCATTTTTTGGCGTGTCGATGTCTAAGGCAAACGAAGCCGCGAGGCGTTGGGGACATCGATTGCTTTTCGCCGCAATGGCGGTCCAGGCAGCCGGTGTCGCGATGCTTGTCTATCAGCTGAAGAACCTCGGCAGCGTCGTCCCGCTGATCGACCGATCTCAGTATGCCAAGTTTGGGGCCTGGATGCTCCAGCAGCAGGACATGCCGCAGCAGCAAATCGCAATGATCAGCCAGCCGCAACTCATTGAGATGGCAAATAAATGGGTTGCTGAAAATGGATCGCAGCTGCACCTCAGCCTTAATGCGAATCCGGTCGAGCTGTCAGCCTTAATAACCGCATTTGCCGGAACATTCTTCATCGTCTTGTTTGGTATTAACACTGAGCGTATACGTTCACTGTTGCCTTCGACCGAAACGCTCGACGGTTTGATGTATAAATTGGCCGGCGTTACGTTTGCGGGCCTTGCTCTACTTCTCATCACCGGTGCTGTCTGGGCAAACGAGTCCTGGGGCCGATATTGGGGATGGGACGCAAAGGAAGTTGGAGCCCTGGTCGCATGGCTGACCTACGCAGGTTTTTTACATTCCCGCATCGCATATGGCTGGAGGGGCCGCAGATCAGCCTACTTTGCTGTCGTTG
This sequence comes from uncultured Chloracidobacterium sp., assembly GCA_964432145.1. GTDB lineage: Bacteria > Acidobacteriota > Blastocatellia > Pyrinomonadales > Pyrinomonadaceae > OLB17. The sequence goes on along the minus strand of CAYSMU010000010.1, from coordinate 6,904 downwards.
CGTTTCTGTTTGTAATATTCACTTACCTCGGAGTGAGCTATCTGCTTCCGGGACTGCACTCTTACGCATAAGTTATGAAAAAGGAAAATGTTCTGTTTGGCGTTATCGGCCTGATGGTTGGCTTGATAGTCGGATTTATGTTCGCCAACTCGGTGAACCAACAGAGTTCCGCAAAGGTCGCAGGCTCGGGCACGGACATGCGGTCTAACTCCAACATTCCGCCGGGACATCCGGATATTGGCGCGGCGACCGGTGGCCCTCAAGGAGCTATGCAGCCGGAGACGCAGGCTGCGATCGACAAGGCGAAAAGTTCACCCGACGATTTCGATGCTCAATTGAAGGCAGCGGAAATGTATTACCAGATCGGCCGGTTCGAGGAAGCGATCGGTTTCCTCACAAAGGCTAATAAGCTCAGGCCGGATGATACAAAGGTTATGGTCTATCTCGGTAATGCCCACTTTGACGCAGATAAGTATGCGGACGCCGAAAAGTGGTATATGGCGGCCCTCGCCAAGGAGGACGACGTGAGTGTTCGCACAGATATGGGGCTTACTTTCGTGTTTCGTGATCCTCCGAATTACGATCGTGCGATCCAGGAGTTTAAGCGCTCTCTTTCGAAAGACCCTGCACATATTCAGACCCTTCAAAATTTGACCGTCGCCTATACAAAGAAGAACGATGCGGCCGGTGCACGGGAGACGCTCGCCAAACTCGAATCGGTCGATCCGGCAAATTCGTCTCTGCAGAAATTGCGCGACGAAGTCGCAAAACTTCCGTGAGCTCGTAACTTCAAAGAGCAGCAAGTATGCTATAAGAATATTTCGAACCAACCATATGGCGAGTAACCCAGCCGGCAAAGTACTTATCGTTGATGACGACCGTTTCGTAAGGATGGCACTCAACGAAGCTTTGCGCGCCTGGGAGTACGAAACCGTCGAGGCTGACAGTGTCAAAACAGCGAACAGCGTTTTCGCCGCAGAGGAACCGGGTGTGGTTCTGCTCGATATAGACCTGCCGGACGGCTCGGGCCTTGATGTTCTGAATTCGATCAAGCAGACGAGCCCGGAGACGATCGTGGTGATGATCACCGGCAATATTGACGTCGGTAATTCGGTTGCTGCTCTACGGGGCGGCGCCCATGATTTTATCGGGAAACCGGTTAGGCTGGAGGAATTGCGGGTCACATTACGGAACGCCGCCGAAACCAAAACTCTTCGTCGTGAATTGAAACACGCGCGGGCGGAACGCTCGCGAGGTTTTAGTTTTTCGGAGATCATCGGCGACTCGCTGCCAATGCAACGGGCGATGGAACTCGCGCGCAGGGTGGCTGTCTCCGATGTCACTTCGATCCTGCTCAACGGTGAGACCGGGACCGGGAAGGATCTTTTTGCCCGCGCGATCCACTTTGCCTCCGAACGCTGCGAGGCACCCTATTTGGCGATCAATTGCGCGGCACTGCCAGCAACGCTGATCGAGTCAGAATTGTTCGGCTACGAGAAAGGGGCGTTTACAGACGCTAAGCAGAAAAAGGAAGGACTGTTCGAGCAAGCACACGGCGGCACTATATTTTTGGACGAGATCGGAGAGATGGAATTGTCGCTCCAGGCAAAACTGCTTCGGGTCCTCGAGGAAGGTTCATTTCGGCGAGTGGGCGGGCTCAAGGACATCAAACTTGACGCAAGGATAATAGCGGCTTCAAACCGCAATCTAAAGCAGGAAAGTGAGGCAGGGAATTTTCGATTGGACCTTTATTTCAGGCTGTCGGTTATTCAGGTCGATATTCCGCCCCTCCGTGAACGAGGCGATGACGTAATAGCCCTCGCCAAGCACTACATTGAAAAGGTTAATCAAAAACGCCGAGGCCAACCTCTAAGGGGACTTTCGCCGGAGGTCGAGCGGATCTTTCGCAATTATGCATGGACTGGCAACGTCAGAGAATTGCGGAACGTTATCGAGCGCGCGTCTATTCTCGAGGATGGCGAGACGGTTACATCGACACACTTACCTGCGGATATGCTAGGTGGGTCTGGTACACTATCACGGTCAACTAATTCCGCCGTCGTGCTGCCAATGGACGGAGTGTCGCTGGAAACCGTGGAGTTCGAGTTGGCAAAGCAGGCGATCGAGCGTACCGGCGGCAATCTCACTCGGGCATCTAAGCTGCTCGACATATCCCGTGATCAGTTACGATACAAACTCCGAAAAGGCGGGTACGAGGCTGAACATACCGAGCATTAATATCCCGTGACCGTAAAACGATCCAGAAAACTGCCGGCGGCTACCGAAGAGGGCCCCCTCAAGGAACTGACCGATCTAAAGCGCGCCATCGACGAATCGGCGATCGTCGCGATGACGGACCAGAGCGGCCGAATAACTTTCGTCAACGACAAGTTCTGCGAGATCTCAAAATTCTCCCGCGAAGAACTTCTCGGCCAAGATCATCGAATAATCAATTCGGGGTTCCACCCGAAGGAATTTATTCGGAGTATCTGGACCACTATTGCCCGCGGAAACGTTTGGCGCGGAGAATTACGAAACCGCGCAAAGGATGGCTCAATCTATTGGGTCGATACGACGATAGTACCGTTCCTCGGGGCCGACAAGAAACCATTTCAGTATGTCGCGATCCGTTACGAGATCACGGAGCGAAAGATAGCGGAGGAACGCGTTCGTCAGCAAGCTTCGCTGCTCGACAAGGCTCAGGATGCGATCTTGGTCTGTAACCTAAACTTTCAAATCCTTTATTGGAACAAGGGAGCGGAAAGGATCTACGGATGGAAGGCTGAAGATGTCTTCGGACGTCTTGCGAGCGACATACTCTGCGGAGGAGACGGAGAATACCTTTCACAGGCAAAGATCGGGCTTGAAAAAGCCGATGAGTGGAAAGCCGAATCTCGGCACACTACCCATTCTGGAGACAAGATAATCGTCGACAGCCGCTGGGCACTTGTCCGAGACGAAAAGGGCCAGCCCGATTATTATCTCGTCACCAACACGGATGTTACGGAAAAGAAGCTTACCGAAGAGCATCTCTTTCGAGCCCAGCGAATGGAATCGATCGGGACCCTTGCCGGCGGCATAGCCCACGATCTCAATAATATTCTTTCGCCGATCATGATGTCGGTCGATATGCTTCAGCTTAACGGTCCTGACCCCGAGTCTGCCCGGTGGCTCAGCATGATCAAAGAAAATGCGGAACGAGGAGCGGACCTCGTAAAACAAGTGCTGACTTTCGCACGCGGAATGACGGGTGAACGCCTGCAGGTCCAGCTCAAACACGTTATCAAGGACCTGGTAAGTGTACTCAGCGAGACCCTGCCAAAGTCGATCTCGTTGAAGTACGACCTCGAGCCGGAGATGTGGACGATACTTGCCGACCCGACGCAGATCCATCAGGTATTGATGAATGTCTGTATCAATGCACGTGATGCGATGCCGGGCGGGGGAACGCTGATCATCAAGTCATCCAATGTCTCGATCGACGATAACTACGCGAGGATGAACATCGACGCCGAGCCTGGAAATTACGTAACCGTCACCATTAGTGATACCGGCGTGGGAATGACGCAGGACATTCTGAAACGAGCCTTTGATCCATTTTTTACTACCAAGGATATTGGAAAAGGAACGGGCCTTGGCCTGGCGACGACATTGACGATTGTAAGGAGTCACGGCGGATTCATAAACGTCTACAGTGAACCCAAGAAAGGGACTCGCTTCTCGATCTACCTGCCTTCCGCCGAAACTGGTAAGGCAGCCGCATCTACGGTACCCAAGAGGTCATTACCCAAGGGCAGGGGCGAAACAATATTGGTCGTCGACGATGAGGAGAATATACGCAGCATCGCGGCGGCAACGCTTACAAAATTTGGCTATAAGGTGCTGACTGCCGCAGATGGAACTGATGCGTTGGCTATTTACTCCCAGCACAGTGGTGAGATCGCTGCGTTGATCACGGATATGGCAATGCCTTTCATGGATGGGGCCTCTCTTATCAGGGCAGTCAGGAAGATGGATCCCGATCTGAAGATCATTGCAATGAGCGGACTAGTCAGCGATGGGCAGACCGCCGAACTCGCCGGATTGAATGTGAGTTCGTTCTTGTCAAAACCGTACTCAGCCGATTCACTACTCACGATGCTGCACGACCTACTGCACTAACCGGAGCCTATGCTTTTAAGCAAAACTCCTACGACATAGGCCAATACAGCCGCAATGCCGCCGATCGCCATTGTCTCTGTGCCCGATCGCCACCACGATTTAGGTGACCACCGGGCCTTGCCCGAACCGATCAGAAAGAAAACGACAAAGGTTAAAACAGTCGATGCGGAGAACGCGTCCCGGCCGATAAACACAAACGGGACAAGGGGAACAACGCCGCAAAGCAGAAAAGCAAGAAAGGTGCTCGCTGCGGCTCGCCACTCGGACCGGACCTCCTGCGGCAGGCCGTATTCCTCAGTAAGCATCGCATTTACCCACCGCTCGCGATCGCTGGTGATATGTTCGACGATACGTGTCAGATCCTCATCAGCAAAACCCTTTGCCGCATATAACTGACGCACCTCTTCGCGTTCGCCATCGGGTATCGTGTCAATATGTTCTTCCTCGATGCGGCGAAGGCGATCATAATCCTCGTGCTCGGCCCTGGTGCCGAGGAAATTAGACGCCGCCATTGAAAAGCCGTCGGCAATCAAATTCGCTGCCCCCAAGATCAGGATGATCTTTGTTGAAAGCTCGGCCCCGATAGTCCCGGCAACTACTGCGAATGTTGTCACAGCGCCGTCGATACCCCCGTAGACAAAATCACGAAGATAATTCTGGCTGCTACCACGGCTGAGCCTTTCGCTTACTGCCGCCGGCGTGTGCTCAGCCTCGAGCTGATGTAATTTCTGATGGCGTAGGTTCGCCGCCGATATTGATCTGCCGATCATTCTCCTTTTTTCCTTCGCAGTTTAAATGCGGCGAGCGGAATAAGAGCCATTGCCATAAGTCCCAGGGCCATAAGGCGTCCCTGTAACAGGTCGTAATCCGCCAGAGTTTGCTCCAAGGTCATTCCGATAGCCAGGATACCTATACCCATTTCAAAGCAGAATGTGAGTATCGCCCAAAGTAACCCGATCAGGATCAGATCTCGTCGTACCGTGGCGCCGATCCAACCGATCAGGAGAAAGGTTAGGAAAAAGATGATGGCCAAACCCGTGAAGAATGATATCTGCCGAGCCCGCATGTCGCCGATCCACGGTTTCAGCAGCAACTCTCTGAGGGTTCCATGGATAGATTCGGCGGCCATGATCGCTAGCCATACCGCGATCGCACGATAATACGGCCGAGCCGCTCGCATATCTTGGCCTTAGCGATTTCTTACAACGAGCACCGAACAAGGAGCATGATGAACGACACCATTAGAGACCGAACCGAGAAGGCGTCCCCAGAAGCCCCTCCCGTGCGAACCCACGACGATCAAGTCGGCGCCCCACTCTTTCGCCCTTTCAACTATCTGCTGATCGGGAGGGCCGGTGAGGACTTCGGTGGCCAGCTTGAGGTCGGGGAATTTGTCGCGGATCATCGTTTCGGCGTCGACCAGGTGCTGTTCACATAGTTCCCTCACCGCATTCTCGACGTGTTGATAATATTCGGCCGAAACTGCAAACGGTTCGGCCATTATCGGATACGAGTTTTCGTATACTGACACGACAAGCACGTCGGTATCCGCAGGGCGGATAATATTGCGGCAACATTCAGCGATCGCAGCACTGGAATAATCGGAACCGTCGGTAGCGATCATTACTTTCATTAGAATACCTCCGGAGGTTTCAACCTCTCTTCCCTCCTACAACCTGCAATGTCTATTCCTGAGTATGGGATGAAAATTCACTCGTTTAAGTAGCCTGTTTTCATATTCGCCGGCTTTGAGTCGTGTACATCTTCGCGCGCTAGTTTCATACTTGTGAAATTTTTCGCGAAATAATTACCGCTCTAGCGCAAAATACGGGCATTTCAGCGGCACGCAGCTTGCGATTGGTTTAAGAGGTGCTGTTTTGCACACATTATCGATCTATTCGCGAGGTTCTGATTTATGTCACCAAGATTCTACAGCTATCTTTGGATCGCCTATGCGGCTGCGGCAGGGTTTTTGTGGATTGCCGGTATGTTCACCATGCTGACGCTCGTTGTTTTCGGGTTCGTGGCCTTCGGGCTTGTATTCGCAGGGATGATCTGCGTGCTCCCCGGCGTCGTGTCGCACCCGCCAACTCAAAGCGAGTCGAAGCGGGCGCCGCGGGATTCGGCCAGTATTGGTAAAGCCCGGGTCGGTGTTCCGATTGGGCTAAGGCCTCATTAAGCGATATCCTCTGGCTGTTTCGGGTCGTGAAGGCGAAGTGCCGAGCCACCCGGTAGTATCGATGACGCTGAGGAGTAAGATTATGAATAAGGAAGAAACAAAATTACTGCCGACAGAAATGAAAGAGACGAAGGCACCGGCGATCGTCGAGGCCGAGAAGCTGTTCGACAAATTGGCCGAGATCACCCGTGAGACGGCCGCTCGCGCTTACGACTTCTTTGTTGAGCGTGGCTCGCAGTTCGGTGGCCATCTCGAAGATTGGCTTAGGGCCGAATCAGAGACGCTGAGAACAGCTCCGGTCAAGATCACCGAGGCGGGTGAAATGGTCAATGTGGTCATCGCCGTACCCGGTTTCAAACCGGAGGAGATCGAGGTCAGCGTAAAAGACGATTTGCTGATCGTCAGCGGCGAGACCATGGCCGAAGAAAAGAAAGAGGAAGAAACGACCTTTTACAATGAATGGAGAAGCAATCGGTTCCTGCGAAAGCTGATCCTGCCAGGCAAGGTCGATCCTGACGGAGTCGAGGCTACCTTGAAGGACGGGGTCCTGACTCTCGCCTTGAA
>CAYSMU010000009.1:0-18512 GCA_964432145.1 uncultured Chloracidobacterium sp. | reverse complement strand
GACGAGAAGTGATTTAGCGGTCGAACCCTCTTTTCGAAGTATCTCGACCTCTTTAACAAATTCCTCGACAATGTCGGCTCCGGCGACTCGCCGCATGGGCACGCCGTCCTTAAATATCATGCCCACATTACGGCCGAAAGTAATGCCAAGCTGCGAGTCGTGAGCTTCGCCGGGGCCGTTTACGGCACAGCCCATGATAGACAGGTGAAGCGGTTCCTCGACATGTGCCAGTCGGCGTTCGACCTCGGTTACGATCTCGACGAAATTATCGATATCGAGCCGTCCGCAAGTCGGGCAAGCCACAACCGTGACGCCGCGATTGCGGAGTTCGAGCGATTTGAGGATTTCCCAGCCGACGCGCACTTCCTCGTGCGGTTCGGCCGCCAGGCTGACGCGAATTGTGTCGCCGATGCCTTCGTGAAGCAATATCCCAAGGCCGATCGCGCTCTTTATCGTGCCGCCAAACGGCGTGCCTGCTTCAGTTACGCCTAGATGCAGCGGATAATCGACCTGCTCGGCCATCAGGCGATAAGCCGCGACCATTCGGTTAACATCCGATGCTTTTAGCGAGATGATCGTATCGCCAAAGCCGAGGTCTTCCAGAATGCGGATGTGCCGCATGCCGCTCTCGACCATCGCTTCAGGCGTGGCCGAGCCGTATTTCTTTAGCAGATCCTTTTCGAGCGAACCCCCATTGACGCCGATTCGGATCGGCACTTTTCGGGCCTCCGCGGCACGTACTACCTCACGAACCCGGTCAATAGAACCAATGTTGCCGGGATTGATGCGAAGCTTATCGATACCCGCGTCGAGTGCTTTGAGCGCAAGTTTGTAATGAAAATGGATATCCGCGACGATGGGAACGTCAGTTCGCTTGCGAATTTCGTACATTGCCGCCGCCGCATCGTCGTCAGGAACGGCGATGCGTACGATCTCGCAGCCCGCCTTGACCATTTCCTCGATCTGGCGGATCGTGCCATCGACATCGGTCGTATCGGTCTTGGTCATGGACTGGACCGCAACCGGAGCACCTCCGCCGATCGCGACGTTCCGAACCATTACCTGTTTAGTTTTCCTACTCATTTGAAAAAATGGAACCACAGATCGACACAGATGCACTCAGGTAGTTTGGATCGATCCATCTGTGTTGATCCTTGTCCATATCTAGTTACGACTATTTCGAGATCAGCCGCGATACGTCAAAGAAGATAACCGTGACCATCAGCAACAGCACGATGGCGAGGCCGCTAAGCTGAATGCGTTCGCGTGCGGCCATCGAGAGCGTCTTGCCGAACCACGACATTATCTTTTCAATGCCAAGGACCATGATCTGCCCGCCGTCAAGCATCGGTATCGGCAGCAGATTCATAACGCCGAGGCTCAGGCTGATGTACATTAAGACCGACAAAAGGCCAAGAAAGCCGCTGGCGAATACCGTGGTAATGATCACCTGGCCGATGCCGATCGGCCCCGAGACCGTATCTCGGGCCGAGCGTTCGCCAGTGCCGACCTGACCGAGTGCCTTGCCGGTGAGGCGCAAGATCCTAATGTTTTGATCGACCGCATAGGCGGCGGCCCCCGCGACACCGACAGATTCACGATTGGCGAGCAGAGTGGCGTCAAAGCCGATGCCGATCCGCCATTCACCGTCCTTTTGCACAGCCCGCGTTGCTATCTCCTTGCGTTCACCGTTGCGATTGACGACAAGATTGATAGGCTGATCTTTCGCCTCACCGACGAGGGTTTTCATCTCCTGGCTGTTGCGGATCGCCTTGTCATTTACCGACGTGACCCAGTCGCCCGGCTGCAGGCCGGACTCGGCCGCCGGCATGGTCGGATCAATCGTACCCACGACGACCGGCTCGGTCCCGGCGTCAGCCGACATTTCAAGAAAGCCGCCCGACTGGCCGTTCTCTGTGACCTTGGCCGGAGTGATCTTTAACGGCACTCGCTGGCCGGCACGCTCGACCTCGATAGCGACTTCTTTCTCAGGAATGAGCAGGGCATCGTCCTGAATACGGTCCCACGACGGATTTTCGATGCCGTCGAATTTCACGATACGGTCGCCCGCTTTCAGTCCGGCTTTGTCCGCTGCACCGTCCGCCTTGACGAAGCCCACGATCGGCGACGGATTGGCGGGAACGCCGTAAACGAGGGCCATTGTGAATGGAATGGCGAGAGCGAGCACGATATTCATGAAAGGCCCGCCGAGCATCACCAGGAACTTTTGCCACCGTGGCCGCAACTCGTACAGTTCGGATTCCGGAACAGGCTCGCTGGTCGAATCTTTCGCCTCGAGCGGCCCGGCTCCCTCATCGCCGTAAAGCTTGACATATGCTCCGAGCGGTATTGCCGAGATGCGGTAATCCGTGTGGCCATATTTGACCCCGAAAACACGCGGGCCAAGGCCGAAGAACGAGTACGCCTCGACCCTCATCCCGAAGATCTTCGCCACAATAAAATGGCCAAATTCGTGTATATTTATCGCCACGCCGAGGACGAAAAGTACTGCTAAAACTGCGATCAAGATATCAGGCATAGGTATTTCCTATAAACACTTGAGGTTAGACACACAGTGCCGCCCAAATGTTGTAATCAAAAGTGTAGGGCTCGGCGGTCACAGCGTCAACTAATTAGATATGGCGGCGGACGTCGCTTTCACCGCGAGTAACCGCTCCGCAGCGGTCCTCGCCCATTGGTCTACCCGCAGGACAGTATCAAGATCGACGACCGTCTCGGCAGTATGTGCCTGTATAACGCCGGCATTAACTTGGGCAATTTCGGGCAAACCGATCACGCCGTCAAGAAAGGCCTTGACCGAGATCTCGTTGGCGGCATTCAACACTGCCGGCATGGTGCCGCCCGTCCGCAAGGCCTGATAAGCAAGCGCAAGGCACGGAAATCGGTCCATATCAGGTTCCTCGAAATCAAGCCGGCTGATCGCCGTAAGATCGAGCGTCGGCAGTACATTTGGCCGACGGTCGGGATAGGTAAGTGCGTACTGGATCGGGTGCTTCATGTCGGTAACTCCGATCTGGGCGATGATCGAACCGTCGATCATTTCGATCATCGAATGAATGACCGATTGGGGATGCACAACGACCGAGATCTGGTCTGCGTCGAAACCGAAAAGCCATTTAGCCTCAATGACTTCCAGTCCCTTGTTCATCAGTGTGGCCGAATCGATCGTGATCTTTTCGCCCATATCCCAATTTGGGTGTCTGAGAGCCTCAGCCCGTGTCGCCTGAGCGATCTCCTCATTCGTTTTCGTGCGAAAGGGGCCGCCGGATGCGGTCAGGATAAGCCGTTTCACCTCACTGCGGCGCTCGCCGCGAAGACACTGGTGCAGTGCGTTGTGTTCGCTGTCGACCGGCAATATCTCGGCACCGGACCTCGCTGCGGCAGCCGTCATCAGTTCACCGGCCATGACGAGCGTTTCCTTGTTGGCGAGAGCAATTCGCTTGCCAGCCTCGATAGCCCGAAGCGTCGGCATGAATCCGACCGCTCCAACGGTCGCGGACACGAGAGTCTCCGCCTGTTCATGGGTCGCGACCGCTATGAGTCCGGCCTCGCCGGTCTCGATCTTAGGCAGATCGGCATTGATCCGATGCAATTCGCGGCTTAATTCTTCGGCACATTCGGCGTCGACGCACGATACCATTTCCGGCTTGTACCTTGCGATCTGCTCGGCAAATTTAGAGATATTTCGCCCTGCCGCCATCGCCACGACACGAGTGTCGCCGAGATGATCGATAACTTGGAGGGTGTTGCAGCCGATCGAGCCGGTGGAGCCAAGAATTGAGATGGCCTTCATAAAAGCGAATCTAGGATACCACATTCGACCGCTGTTCGCCGTGTTGATCAAGCGCGTCCCAAATGTTCATGTTCAGTTTATTTTTCGCATAAGTTGCCAAATTTCCTGAGCATTTGCTAAATTTCGCGTTCAATAGCGCCATGTTGCATAGATAACACACATTTGCAGCAATGTCAATAGAAATTGCCGGAGCGGTGCCGTCAGATCGAACAAAGCCGTTCTCGGCGGCCCCGACAAAATACAAATGCGGACTAACGTTGAACTGATCGATCGTATAATGGGAGCGGCTCAGAGAATGACGAAGAGCGCGCAGGGCGTTCTTCGCATTTTCCGCGGATTCCAGTGTTGACCGGGACCTAAGCCTCGTCCTTCTCAGAAAACTCGAGCGGCGCGTCCATTCGGTCCGATTTTGCAACGCCTGCAGCTTGCTTTTCGACAAGAAACCGGTTGAATTCGGCCGACCTGTTTTTCGGCACGCTCAACGATCTCCATTCGGCGGACTTAAAGTGCTTGGCGAGAATGACGATCTGGCCGACGTGATAGGCGTAATGGGTGAGTTGCCGGTTGATCGCCTCGACGATGGTGTGAGGTTCGCCGCGGATAGTAACGGTCCTGGAAAAATCCTCAACTGTCAGCGGCTCGACATTGTCGAAGAGCGTCTGCCAGCCCGTTTCCCAGAATTGCATCAGCCCGGCGCGTGTGTCGCCGATCACCTCGAACTCGGCATCGCGGTTGCGGTCGGGCTTTTCGCCGTCGCTCGTCAAAAAGTCTCGCCAGCGTGAATGCAGATTTCCGGCGATGTGCTTGACGATTAGTGCGATCGAATTCGCCTCGGCGTCGATCAGGGCGAAAAACTCTTCGTCCGAGACCTGCTCGATGGCACGCTCGGCGAGCTTCTTGTAGTTGCGGAACGACTTTACGGCGTCTGCGTGGTAGTTTTTTAGGAGTTCGTTCATTTTTTAAGCGTTCTAAGCATTATGATCAAGTCGACGTAACCACCTTCTTCGTCACTCAATATTTGTACGTCCAAATCCTTATTCGCCGGTTGATATTTGTGTGTTCGGTTAACTGCATCAATTCCTTTTGCGAGTTTGCTTTGAGCGAATACGTCGTTCGGCTTCAAAGGAAACGTTCGTTTGAGTTTTTCGTTGTCGAGGAAACTAACACCCTTAAATTCGATCCGCCGGACCGTAAATCGCATGCCTTCGTCAATATTTATCGTGGCGTCCGCGGTTCCGTCGGATCCTGGGACCTTAGGATCAATTAGGAGCAAATCGAAATCTGCGGAATATTGAATAAAGCCTCTTTTAGCGTATTCATCGTGAAGTTTGTCGTAGACAAAATTCTGCAGCCGTAAGCCATCCGCAATTTCGCCTCGATTACATTTGCACCACGTCCGAAATATTTTCAAATACTGTGGCTTAAGATCCTTAAAGACTATTCTTCCCCATCGATATCGGTGGCCTTCGTTAACTTTGATCCTAACTGTAAAGTGATCACCGACGAGTCGAGCACTTTCTTCGTGCACCGTAGCCTTCAGAAAACCTCTGCTCCATAAGAACTTGCGGGTACATTTCTCAAGATAGTATTTGAAGGAACGCGGGTCATATGTCTTCCAAGCGTCCTCAGAGCAAGACTTGAAGTTGTTTATTAGGTCGAAAGCAGGGACATGATTGTTTCCCTCGAACATCAGTTCGGTGGGTTTCGATCTGGTCTGACCTTCAATGGTCCTAACCATTCCGATAAAAAGAATCGCGGCGATAACCAGTTTCATAGGATTCCCCCGTATTCCGTTGATCATATATCGAAAATACACACTTTAGGATGACTAACATGACCACGTTGGAATCGATCCTAATATGTGTATCCTTGGTTGACCGGTCATTCGCCGCGTTCACATATCCGTTAGATGCAAACCTAATGCACCTTTATCGCTTCTAGCCGAAAATTCAATACCATTTTTCATCGCGTTCTTTCCAGGTCGATAGTATCCAAATGCGCTTTTGCGATCTCAAGCGCCACGAAAATATCGCCGGCAAAATTCTTTCGCCCGACCATTTCCACAAACCCGCTCTTTCGCATCACACGATAAACGCTGCGCGAGACAGCGGAGAAGACGAGGATCTGGCCGTTTTCCATCGCCTCAGCGGCGAGTTCCTCGAGAACGTGGACGCCGCTTGCGTCGATCGTCGGCACCTGACGCATGCGGAGGATGAGAACCTTGGGCTTTTTCGCGACCACTCGGATCGATTCCTTGAACTGACGGACCGCACCAAAGAACAGCGAACCATAGATCTCAAAGACCTCGACGCCCTTCGGGATCTCGATACCCGACATATCGCGCGCCTTGAATTCCTCGTCGTCCTTGAGATTGTCGGTGATCAGATCAACGTGAGTCTCGGTCGACATTTTCTGCAGGAAGAGGAACGCCGCGAGCAGAATGCCGACCTGGATCGCCACCGTCAGCTCGATGAAGACGGTCAGAAGAAACGTCGCCATGAGCACGGCGACATCGCCCCGCGGGCTTTTGAGCAGATGCGAGAACTCCCGCCATTCGCTCATGTTGTAGGCGACGACGATAAGTACGGCGGCAAGGGTGGCCATCGGTATCATCGCCGCCCATTTGCCGATAAACAGGAGAACGAGCAAGAGAAATAGGCAGTGAATGATCGCAGATATCGGTGTGGTGCCGCCGCTTTTGATATTCGTCGCGGTGCGAGCGATGGCACCGGTCGCGGGAATTCCGCCGAACATCACCGAGACGATGTTGCCGGCACCCTGAGCGATCAACTCCATATTAGAACGATGACGGGTTCCCATCATTCCATCTGCGACGACCGCCGCAAGCAGCGATTCGAGGCCCGCGAGTATCGCTATCGTGATCGCCGGTGAGAACATGTCCTGCACCATTTGCCAGGTGACGGACGGGAAATGCGGCATCGGCAAGCTGTTCGGCACGCCGCCGAAACGCGTCTCGATCGTTGCGATAGGTATATGGAAGTACTGAACAATGAATGTCACGGCGAGGATCGCGACGAGCGGGCCGGGAATTCGGTGCGTCAGCTTTGGCCAAAATATGATTATCAGCAGCGACGCGGCACCGACAGCGGCGGTGTACGGATCGATGGTCGCTGCGTGACGTACGTATTCGATCCATTTCTCGACAAAATCGGAGGGCACTTTCTCTAGCTTGAGCCCGAGAAAGTCGCTGACCTGCGACGAGAAAATGATCAGAGCGATGCCCGAGGTGAAGCCAATGACGACGGGATAGGGAACGAACTTGAGAAACGCTCCCATCCGGGCGAGTCCCATAGCGATCAGTATGACGCCGGCGATCAAAGTGGCGACCACGAGGCCGTCATAGCCGTATTTCTGGACTATACCGTAAACAATGACGATGAACGCACCTGTCGGCCCGCTGATCTGAGCCCGCGAGCCGCCAAGCACGGCGATCACGAAACCCGCAAAGATGGCTGTGTAGAGTCCTTGTTCGGGTTTTACACCCGAGGCGATCGCGAGTGCGATCGAAAGCGGCAGGGCGACCACACCGACAGTCAATCCGCCTAGCAGGTCACCCCGAAACTGCTTGCGCGTATAGCCTTCGCGCAATACGGTGATCAGTTTCGGTTCGAGCTTTCGGTACATTTTTGGTCAGTGCGAGTATCCTTTTTTTTCGATCTGGTCGCGGTAATAGTCGTTGATGAAATCGCGCATCCCATGTTGCCACCAGCCGATCCCATACTGTTCGGCTTCGTCGCCGGCTCGTTTAGCGTCCCAACCGTCGCGGGTCATGCGGTAAACGGCGATCACCGTGCCGGTGCGGTCGGAGCCGCGTTTGCAGTGGACGAAGACGGGTTGGTTCGCGGCGGAGTTGATCTCGAAGAGGATCTTGTCGATCTCCTTGACGTCGGGCCGGTCCCAGTTGCCAAGCGGGAAGTTAATGAATCGCATCCCCGCTTTTTCGACCAAAGCCTTTTCTTTCAATGCGTTGTCATCGTCGTCACGGAGGTCGATGACCGTCGCAACGCCGAGCTTTCTGAGTTCTGCAAATCCCTCGGCCTTCGGCTGGCCGCCGCGGTAGAGCTTTTCATTTACCTGATGGAAATTCGGGACATTCGAAGGCGTTGCTGCTTCTTGTGCCCTGATCGAACCCGCGAATGCGAATATCAGAACTGTAAGGAAGAGCATTTTTTGATGCAGTCTCATTAGGACAGATAGGGTGAAGATCAGCTGCGAGCTGTCAGCTAACAGCTATCAGTTGGAATTCAAACTTTGATCCGACCGGCGATCTCGCCGGACTTCAGCATCACCTGATCGCCGGTTCTCAGATCTTTCAACGTGACCTTGCGGGCCGCGACCTCGCTCTCGCCGAGCACGCAAACCCACGGCACTTTGATCGAATCGGCGTACTTAAACTGCTTTCCAAGCTTGTCGGGCTCGGGATAAACGGTGACACGAAGGCCGCCGGCACGCAGTTCGGAGGCGAGTTTGAGTGATTCTGCGACGGTCTCTTCGCTCCAGATCGTGACCATTACGTCGGCGGGAGCCGATTCGGCGATCTCGGGCGGGAACATGCCTCGTTCGTCCATGACGACCAGGATCCGCTCAAGCCCGAGCGAAAATCCGCATGCCGGGATCTGTTCCTTGCCAAACATACCGATCAGCCCATCGTAACGTCCGCCGCCGCCGAGGCTGCCGGCGAGGTCTGGAACGTTGATCTCCATGATCGCTCCGGTGTAGTATGACAGGCCGCGGGCGAGGCTCGGGTCGATCACGATCGGGGCTTTTCCCGCGTATTTAACAATGTGGCCCAGCTCGGTAAGCACTTCGTTGCTGACAATATTGATCAGATTGGCGACGATAGTATGGTTGATGTCCTTTTCCTGGCCGAGGATCTCCTGCGTTTTTTTGAAAATGTCCGTCAGCATAGCGGCCGCTGCCTCATCGATGCCGCGATCAGCGAATTCTTGAGCTACCCCGTCGATACCGATCTTGTCGAGCTTGTCGATGGCGACGAGAGCGTCGGTGTGGAGTTCAGTTGGAACTCCGGCCGTATCGAGAATGTCGGTCAGTACCTGGCGGTGATTGATACGAATGATGAAATCGTCAAAACCGAGCCGCTTCAGGATCGAACTGACGGCCGCCATGATCTCGCCTTCGACGACCATCGAGCTTGAACCGATCGCGTCGACATCACATTGATAAAATTCGCGAAAACGTCCGCGTGCAGGCCGGTCGGCACGCCATACCGGCTGTATCTGATAGCGTTTGAAGAACTTGGGCAGATCGTTCTTGTTGTTGGCGACGACACGGGCGAGCGGCACCGTCAGGTCGTAGCGAAGTGCCAAGTCTGAGAGTCTGGAGTCTTGGGAGTCGAGAGAGACTCCAGACTCTCCAGACTCAATCGACTCTCGCAACTTTTCCCCGCGTTTCAGGATCTTAAAGACGAGCTGATTGCCTTCCTCGCCATACTTGCCCATCAGGGTTTCGAGATTTTCGACGGCGGGCGTCTCGAGCGGCTCAAAGCCGTACGACTCGTACACCTCACGGATAATACCGATCACGTAGTTGCGCTTTCTGACGTCGGCGGGTAGAAAATCGCGCATTCCGCGAGCTGGGTTTGTTGAAGCCATAAGTCCTATTTTAGCCACGAATGTCACGAATAGCACGGATCAGATCATTCATTCGTGACATTCGTGTTTATTCGTGGCGGAACTCTTGATAGTACTCTTTTAATTCGACATAGTTTCGCCAGGACTTGTCTAGATAGGCGAGCTCGTCGTCGGTGAGTTCACGCTTGACGCGGGCGGGTGAGCCGAGCACGAGCGAACGCGGCGGTATCTGAGTGCCGGGCGTCAGCAGGCTGCCGGCTCCGACGAGCGAATTCGTCCCGACGCGGACGCCGTCCATCAATATCGCTCCGATACCGATGAGGCAGCCGCGTTCGATGTAGCAGCCGTGGAGCGTGACGCGATGGCCGACCGTTATTTCGTCCTCAAGTATTGTTGAGTGCGTTTTCGAACTGACGTGAATAACGCAGGCGTCCTGAATGTTGGTCCGCGCACCAATGCGGATAAAGTTCACATCGCCGCGGACGATCGAGCCGTACCAGACGCTAGCGTCCTCGCCGATCTCGACGTCGCCGATAACGATCGCGTCGTCGGTGATGAAGGCGGTCTCGTGGACAGTTGGAATTTTGTCTTTGAATCCTTTGATCATCCGAGCGTGTTTTTCGAGTTGGAATCTAAATGTCGGTGTTTCTGCCGGAGACGAAATGATTGCCAAGTTCCACGATCTCGTAGGTCTCGAATAGTCTGAGAGCGGCTTGGAAATTATTTTTGAACGAGGCGATCAGTTCGCGGTTGATAATATTTCCCGTAGTAACGATCAGAAGCCTCTTTGGAAAACCGGTCAACAGTTTCAGTTTGAGAAAGTCACCATCTTTTGACACCAAAATTCGATCTTCGGCGGTTACGATCCTGACTATTTCGCTATCGGCTGTACGGTCTTTTTCAGGCAGATCGAGGGCATGAGTGCATTCATGGCCTTGTTCTATAAGCCACAATTTCAGGACAGGGGGCAGTTGGGCATCGACAAAGAATTTCATTATGCCGCAAGGGCCGCTTCAATACTGTTAACCCTCACGAGTTTTGTCGCAAACACCAAGCAGGCATGGATGTCATCTTCTTCGAGCGACGGGTAGTCAGATAGAATTTCAGCGTTGGTCATGCCGGCTGAGAGAAGATCGAGGATCAACTCTACGGGATACCGCATATTCCGGATCGTCGGTTTACCAAAACAGATCTCGGGATTCATCGTGATTCGTTTTAACAAATTTTCGGATTCCATAGACCTAAATTACCACAAAAAAGGTGGTCAACAATCGTTTTATCTCGCGAATCTGCGCTTGAGTGTGCCGTAAAGATGCTCAAGTTCACCGATCCGCAGCAGTTTTGCCGAGATCAAGAATACAACGCCCGCGACCGCCATCGGTACAAACGCCTCGACCATTTGGACCCGCAGGGAAGCAGTGCCGAAATATCCCTTGAGCAAATAATAGGTGCCATACGCCGCCGCTGACATCGCCGCCGACGCCAAGACAATGCGCACCAGCGAGGATATTATGTCCCGGCCGTTCAGCCGGCCGATCTTGCGACGCATGAAGAAAGAAAGCACGAGCAGATTTACCGTCGCGACGACCGAAGTTGCGAGGGCTACGCCGACATGGCCAAAGCCGTTTGGACGCTCCGGCGAAACACCGACATGCGAAAGAAGCTGCATCATGCCAAAGCTCGTCGGTACGTGAACGAGTATCGACGCGACGCTGATGTACATCGGCGTCTTTGCGTCATCGAGGGCGAAGAACGCAGGTGAAACAACCTTGATAGCGGCGTATGCCGCAAGCCCGATCGAGTACGCGGTCAACGCCCAGGCCGTCATGTTCGTGTCAAAAGCGTCAAATTCACCCCGCTGGTAGATAAGGCTGACGATCGGTTCGCCCAGTACGATCAGGCCGCACGCCGACGGGATGGCGAGAAGGAAGACGAGCTTCATCGCGTCCGAAAGGGTCGAGCGGAACTTAACGATATTCTCCTCCGAGGCAAGCCTCGACAGAGTCGGTATCGCCGCCGTACCGATAGCGACGCCGAACACGCCGATAGGGAACTGCATTAGCCGAAACGCGTAATTGAGCCAGGACGCTCCGCCGTCGATCCCCGACGCAACTACCGTATCGACAAGGACTTTGATCTGAATCGCACCGGTTCCGACGATCGCCGGGCCCATAAGACGCATCACGCGGCGCACCCCCTCGTCACGAAAACTGAGGTTCAATGAGAAACGGAAACCCACCTTGAATAACGAAGGCACCTGTATGACTAACTGAGCGGCCCCGCCCAGCAGTGTGCCGATCGACATGCCGATGATCGCCCATTGAGCGGCGTCGGCCGGAACGGCGAGTTTATCGGTCGAACGTTCCCAAGCTCCGCCGCTAAGCAAGAACGCGAGACCGAGCCCGAATATGATCGAAGCAACGTTGAATGCCGTCGATGCCGACGCGGGTATGCCGAAGCGTCCCTTAGTGTTCAACACGCCCATTGCCAATGCCGCTAGTGCGACGAGCAGAATGAACGGGAACATTATCTGCATCAGGATGGTCGCAAGTGCAGCCTTTTCGGGCGGATAGTAGTGGTTCGGGTCGCCGAGATAGTTGTAAGTGATGATCTTTACAAAGATCGGCGAAAGGAAGATGCCGGCGATGCAGATGACGCTGAGCACGACCGCGAGGCCGTTGAAGATCAGGCTTGCCAGGCGCCACGCCTCTTTTTCGCTGTTCTTGATCTGGTAATCGGTAAAGACCTTAACGAAGGCGGTCGACAGCGCCCCTTCGGCAAAGAGGTCGCGGAGCAGATTGGGAATGCGAAAACCGACGATGAACGCGTCGTAAAGAAATCCCGCACCAAAATATCTTGCAAAGATCGTCTCGCGAACAAGCCCGAGCACGCGGGAGAACATTACCGCGATCGAGACGATGCCTGCCGAACGGGCGACGCTCTGCTGTTTCGGCGGTTCTTCGGCCTCGACGATCTCGTCGGCACCGGGGCCGGTCAATGATTCGGGTTCTTCGGCAGCGGATTGGTTCTGCGGGTTGTCGCTCATTGCGTTAAGCGGGAATTATCTCACGCGGCAGAAAAAGAAAAAAGGAAGCACAAAATATGCTTCCCTTTTTAGATCTGTTTACGAAGCTGTTCAATCATCGCCGCCATAGCTGCGTCCGTTCGGATAGGTAATGCGCGAACGTGCAAGTCGGGTTTCGAGCGAGATGGCATCGTACTGAATTGGGGCGGCGCCGCCGAACTGGCCCTGGACGAGCGATACGTAGAAATTTTGGAATGTGCGAAAACGTGCGACGCTGCCGCGCATATTGAATATAACGAAGAGCAGGCGACCGTTGCGAGTGTTTACCTCGCCTGCAAGTGCGCTGGCCCCGCCATCGGTATTGCCCAGCGTGCCGGTCTTGCCGACCAGGCTGCCGCGTGAAAAGTCGGTGTCAAAACGGCCTTCGAGCGTGCCCTTGTCAACGCCGGCAACGGGCATGATATCCGAGAATGTCATCTTGTACTTAGCGAGATCGGAGCGAAGTGCTCGAAGAAGCCGCATCATCGCGTTAGGCGTAACGCGGTTGTAGCCGAGGCCGCTCGATGTCGCGAGCGAGAATTCCGCGGGAGGAACTCCCGCGTTAAGCTGAACGATGCGGGCGACCGCGTACGGCCCGCCGAGCATATCGCCGAATCTTTCGGAAAGAAAGTTGTTCGAATAACAGAGCGTCGCCTTGAGAATATCCCGGATCGGGGCTGACTCGTGCGTGAAAAGAAGGTTCAGGCTGCTCGGTATCTGCTGTGCGTACGCCTGGCCGGTGAACATTACGCCGGGAACTGTCTGGACCGTGTTGTATCTTCCCGAGTATGAAAGATGATTGAGCCATGCTTTGGTCGCCGCCGGATTCCGCTTTGCCGAATCCATCGTGCTCAACATCGTCTGTGCGGAGACGAGCGGTGACATAGCGTAGTTCATCGTAAAATTGTCAGTTACGATAAGGTCGCCCGTGACATTGCGAATACCGAGCTTGTTCAACTCATACGCGAGCATTACCGCGTGCTGATAGCCAAATACCGGGTCTCTGCCAGAAACGTAGAGATTACCGTTCAGCGTGCCCGTGCTGCGGTCGACCGCGCCATCCGTATAGACGCCGGTCGTAAAGCGATACTCAGGTCCAAACGTCTTTAGTACAGCGTAGGCGGTCGCCACCTTGACGTTGGATGCCGGGTTAAAGGTAAAGTTCGAGTTGCTCTCGACGACGACATTACCGTCCAGCGATTCGATCAGGACGCCCGAATAGCCCGGGATCGGCACCTCGGCCAGCGCCGGGAATAATGTCCGAACGCTGCTGACCGCCGGAAGCGTGGATGCGGCTGTCGTTGCACTTCCAGTTTTCTGGATGTAGGGGGTCGCCGCCGGAACCGCCGAATAATTATCCCGCTTGACCTGGATATCCTGCACCAAAGGCGGCCTCGTGTCCTGCGCAAATGTGCCGACAACCGTTGCTGCAAGGACAAAAAAGGCTGCTTGTGCTATGGATCGGATCATCTTTGTAATTCGGCTGTTTTGGTCGGATCGGCAGGCTTTCGCGGCACCAGAAAGCAACGCTATTGTTAATATACCACAATCACCGCTCTTTTGTTCATTTTTTTGGATAACTGCATCAGATCGAAGTCATCGGCGACAGGATTTTGATGAATGCGTTGCGAAGGAAGATGCATCGGATCAAGAATTGCTTATACGTGCAATTCGTTTCTGTTATACACCGATTGCGGCCAGATTGAAAGCTTTTTTGTTAAGGGAGGTTGTTCAGACGGTTGCGGGACTGAACGATTTGACCATCGTGATCCGAGTGCCGTCGTCAGTCTGTTCGATCTTGACGTCGTCCATCAGGCCCTGCATCAGTTTTAGGCCCCAGCCGCGGCGGTTTGGGTCAGCCGTCTTTGCCTGCGGCCTTTTGTCCGCGAGGCGCAATCCGCGATTGTAGATCGAGATCGTGATCGTGTCGCCGTCGACCGAGAACTTCTGATAGATCTTCTGGTCGGGACTCAGGCTGTGCTCCGACGCGTTGATGCACGCCTCGACTACGGCTGTCTTGATCTGGTTGATCGTCTTTTGCGGGATATCGTAGCGTTTTGCTATATCCTCGATGGTCCGTGCTGCTACGATCTCGGTGTCCTCGCCCATCGGGACGACTATTTCATATTCGTCAGCGGAAACGGCCGCCTCGCTTTGGATCGGCGTATTGAGAATACCGGCAAGCAACTCGATCTGCTTGCGGCTCGACCCGTACCCGTTTCGTTCATTGAGTATCTCCAAAGCGTCGTCGTCAAAGCCCTCAGGCGCTATCAGCCACAGACGATACTCGACAAAATCGCAACTCTCGGCGGCCATCTGGAGCCGGTCGCACCAAAAATCGGCAATTTCGCCCGTTGCCTCGAGCTTGGAATCTATCTGGGCAGCAAGCCACGCGATCGCCTTACCGTCATTCTCAGTGGCAAATCCGATCGCTATCGCCGAGTGTTCGGCTTCGCATATCGCGTCGAGCGGCGGGTAGAATGCCGATGTATGAGCCGTATAAACCACATGCGGCAAGGTCCGGCGTTCGGTATCTTCCTTGATCGCTTTCAAGATCTTTTCGTCGTCAGCTCCCTTGTACTGCGTCTTAAACCGGCCGTAGTCGATAGCCGCCGGCGATATCTTTTGGCCGGCGAACGACATCATCATTTCGCGCAATCCCAACGCGGCGTTCCGGCGGTAATTGCTCGCCATAAGCTGTGGTGCACGGGCGGTATTCGCTGCAACAGCCTCGCCGACGGCCAGTGCACGCGATTTTCGGTCGATCTCGAGAGCCATGCGAGCGCGGACGTAATCGGCGAGAACCACATTATCCGCGTCCACGCCGATAGATCCCGATGAATGATTTATGATCTCGTTGATATGCAGTTCGGCAAGAACCTGGTCAAGCCGATCGAGTCCGGCATGCGAACGCCAATACGTCGCGGGAACGCGGCTGCCCGGAGCGTCGAGCGTGTCAGCCAGAAGGCCAATCATCTTGCCCTGCATTCGGCGGTCGGGGACTGCTCGGTCAAAGATCCGGTCGATATTGCGCGAGATCGTGCCGCCAAAGATCTCATCCGTATAGGCTCGCTCGACCTGGTCAAATGTCTCGAGTTCGTCGCCCCTCGACGCGGACAGGAGCCCTGCAATGTATTTCGCGTTGCTCCCCAGTTGGACGGCAATGAGGTCGCGGGACTGCGCGGTGAGTCTCGTATCTGATCGTTGAGCGAGACTTCCGGTGAGCCTGCCGGCATCCGTGAACGACAGCGGATCCATCCGTAACGTCTCGAAACTCGTTCTTGCAAACATACTCCGCCTGAGCCCGCACAATACTAAAGGGACGACGGCCGCGGCTGCCTTCGTTGTCAGGGCTTCCAGTAGAAGGTCTCCGTTATCGAGTTCGGCTGCAACGTGAACGGCGTCGACAAGGACGACGCTCCTTGTGCCATGGGCCATCGCCCGCAGGGGGGCACTGAGGCAGTTCTGTACGACGGCACCGTCGTCTTCCTGAGCCGCCTGACCCTCGAGCGATTCGATAGTCCGGTCTATCCAGTGGCCGTCTATTGGCGACGCCAATTGTGCGAGTTCGTCGAGATCGGGGGACGAGGTAAGGATCGCTTCGTCTTGTCGGCGAAAGGCCACGGCCTGTGCCAGAATCTCGCGGACAAACCGTAATGAGGCCCTTCGAGCGTCTCCATCCGATCGTTTGAGTTCGAAATAAAATGGTATTACGTCGCCGCCCGCTGTGAACAGGCGGTCGTAGACCTGGCGCAGCAGTTCGCTCGATCCACAGCCCGGAGCTGCGAGGACCGCGAGCGGACTCGCCCCGCGACTTTGGGCGAGTGACATCAATCGCTCTGTCTCGGCCTCGCGGCCGACAAAAGCGTCGGTGCCGGTACCGGCCAAAATTGGTCTGTTGACCGCGTTTTTCATCGCGTTCTTTCGGTGTGTGCTCCGTTCATTTCCTCAAAGGCAATTACGCGGTTGCGCCCCCGGCGTTTTGCTTCGTACAGAGCCTTATCCGCCGCCGAGACAAGGTCAGCGGACACACATAATTCGGCGGAACAGCTTGCGACGCCGATGCTTGTCGTAACCAAACGGTGCCGGAAAGCGGCGTGCTCGATATTGTGCCGAATACGTTCGCCGATAGCGATCGCCTCTTCGCTCGTCGTCTGCGGCAAAAGTATCGCGAACTCCTCCCCGCCGAAACGAGCCGCCACGTCAGCCCCGCGCAGTGTGTCGCGAATGATGTGTCCGACAAGTTTAAGGGCCTCGTCACCGGCCGGATGGCCAAACTGGTCGTTGTATTGCTTGAAATGATCGACGTCGATCATCATAAAACTCATCGGGAATCCGTGACGATTAGACCGCTTGATCTCCTCCGCGAGACGCGCCTCAATGTACCGCCGGTTGAGCAGCCCAGTAAGCGGATCGGTTACCGAGAGCTGTTCGAATTCACCCGCCTTATTCTTTAGTGACGCCCGGTCTATCGCGACCGCCATTTGCGGGCCTATGGCCTGAAACAGTTCAAGCGAGCCGCGGCCGAACGGCTCGCCGGTGACCTTATCGGTAAAATTCATCACTCCGATGGCACGATCGCCGATCGATATCGGGCAGCAAAGAAAGGATGTAGTTCGGTAGCCCCGTTCGGGATCAGCCGGTGGCAGGCCGGTCGTAGCCACGTCGTCTACTGAGACGGCCTTGTTCTTTTCGAGCACCAACTTTGCGACCCGCCCACCGATCTCGCCGTTGTTCTTGGTCCAGTTTTTGACCCCGACGACCGCCTTGACCTCGAGCTTTTCAGACTTGTCGTCAAAGACCAGCAGCGACGCTCGCTCCGCCCTCATGATCTCGGCCGAACTTTGCAGCAGGCTGAGCCAAAAATCGTCGGCGTCTATTCGTCTAAGGCTCTTGCTGAACTTTCGAACCGCACCTGAAAGCGACTCGCGATGAAGGATCTCGAAGCGGAGACGAAGTATCTCAAGCTGAGGTGCGAGGGCTGTAAAGATACGCACCAGTTCCTTTCTGACGCTGTCGTCGATCGGGTCGAGCACCGCCACCGCCGCAGAAATACTGCTGCCAACGCCGATCGGGAAGAGGTTCATTGTCCGTCCGCCCTTTGCTTTACCGGCGCGCTCGCCCAACTGCAGCGACGTGTCGTTTGCCGCGGCTTCGGTAAGCCGATGGTCCGCAGCCGAGATGCCGAGCCGCACCCGTCGGTTCTTCATTTGGCCGAAAGCCGCCGAATTCTCAAGCTTGTCGCCTTTCCGATCGAGCCAGATCAACGATTCGAGGCCGTACTGTGCCGCGACGAAGCCGAGTATGGCTTCGCGGGACTTCGGATAGTCGGAATCGAGCAGCGAGCCAAAAAAAGAACGCCATGCCCGCACTTGCTCGCTACTTCGCTCTTTCGCTTCGGGCTCTTGCCTCTGGGCGACCTGTGACGGCTCGGGCGCGATCTCAGCGGGCATTTTGACGGAGATCGGCCGTGACCTTGGCAGGTTCTCGGCATCAAGCTTTATTTCGCGGTTAAACTTTGCGACGAGATTCGAGATATCCTGCGGCGTTGGTTTCGATGTCGGTGCGGCATCCGCGACCGGTCGCAACTCGGTCATCCGTCCGCGGCTCCCGGTTGGCGGGGCCGGCCGACGAGACTTCTTTTCGATCCGTGCTAGTTCGATCATCCTTTCTACCTCTTTTGCGATCTTATCCAGAGTGCTGCTTGAGCCCGTCAGCAGCACGTTTTCAAATAATGCGTCCGGAGAATGGCCTTTCCAGTCGCCGGACAATGCCCGATCCGTGGCGCGTCGGTAGTTCTCTGCCTTGGTGAATGCTCGGCCGATTATCGCGACAAGCGGCGTATTCGGGTTTTTGGTGTCGACCGCCCGGCACTCTAATCCAGCGTGGCACTCGAACCGCGATATCGTACCCGTTTCTGCAACTTCGGCAAGGGCCGCACCGCAAAAATCAGCACATGCCGGTGAAAACTCCTCGCCGGGATTGAGTTCGCGACAGATCGAATTATTGTTTGCGAGGTAGA
>CAYSMU010000008.1:844-18917 GCA_964432145.1 uncultured Chloracidobacterium sp. | reverse complement strand
TTATCAAGCACGATAATAGATTTCTGCTCGCCTTTCCCACTGTAAAGGCGAGGCATGTTTTTGACGAGAAACCCGGCAATATCGGCCTGCGGCACGTCTTGAGGCTCAAACGATGTCTCCTGGGCCGATTGCCCTGGAAGGCTTGCGGAAAAGTAACGCGAGAAGACTCGCCAGTCGATATCACTCGACTCGACGGAGTACCAACAGACATTCTCAAATCCGGACGCAAAGGCGGCAGCCAGTGCCGTCTTGCCCGTACCCGCCCGACCCGTTATCAGCGTCGCGGGGAACTGTTCTATAGACTTGGTCAACATCGAGAGCATTCGAGGGCGATCCGTAAGTCCGCGAATGTCGGGAATTCGAAGCTTTTCTGTCAATAGGTGCATATTGTCATTCGATATATCGCCCGGTATGGGAGGGCATGCTGTTCCGTAGTCGGATGAAGCCAACATTTGGTCTGAGTCAATACAGTCGTGCAAGGAAAATGTCATCGTCATATTCTCGAACAAGATAACTTTCAAAACTTGAGGAAAACTTGAAAAATCTCATTCAAGTGCGACTTTTAGGCAAAAATTTCGGTACAACCTCAAGTTTTTCTCAACCGTCATTAAATATTATGGTTCCAGATCGGATGAACTACTGATTTACTCTCCTCAGAAAAGTTTATCTTTCGCAGTACAAGGAGTAGAGATATGAAAAACATACTGGTTTGCATGGCCCTGATACTTAGTTTCGCGGTCTTCGGTGTTGGGCAAAAACAAAAGCAGCAGCCGGACTCGGCTGATAATGCTAAGCCTACAAAGGAGCGCGGGGCCACAATTGAATCGGGATCCAAGATCGAGGGACAGCTTCAGAGTACGATCGACGTTAAGAAAGCAAAGGTTGGAGACGAGGTGGTGCTGAGGACGACGAAAACGATCAAGCAGAATGGCCAGACGGTTATCCCTAAGGGATCGCGTCTGCTCGGTCGGGTAACAGAAGTCCAGCAAAAGACAAAGTCCAACGGCGAATCAAAGCTCGGATTAGTATTCGATCGCCTTGAAGGCAAAGATCTTAGTATGCCGATCAATGCGTCGATCGTGTCAATAACTAATGTAATGTCCAACACTCGCGTTGGAGATTCTGCCGAGACTGACCTGTTTGGGTCTAGCAGTTCATCGACAAGGACCTCAGGCGGTTCATCCGGCGGGGGTAGCCTATTGGGCGGCGTAACGAGCACCGTTGGTGGCGTCGCAAACACCGGTGGGTTATTGAACACGACCACTCAGACAGTGGGAAGTGTTACAAACACGGCTGGACAAACTTTGGGATCTACCGTGGGCTCCGTAACCAGAACGGTTAACGGGATCCAGATATCAAACGCTGTGGACGGATCAGTTCAATCAGGATCGACGCTTTCGACTTCAAACAAGAATATCAAGCTGGAAAAAGGTGTGATGATCGGTCTCCAGATGAACAGTTCTGTTCGGTCGAATTAGTATTTGCCGAAAAGGGGGGCTCTATAGTAGGATTTTATCAAGCCCCCCTTTCTTGAAAGCAATGGTGTGTTTGAATCATTTTTCGCAGCTTCTCAAAGCGGATTTGTGATCTGAAATACCGTGGCCGAATATCTACAATATTTTTGATCGTCTCGGATATGCTGAAGAAAGTCGCTTCTCTTCTACTTCTGATGAGCCTCCTAGTTAGTCCGGCTTTTGCCGGCCTAACCGTTGTGCGCTCGAGCGGGATCACTCTCACCGGGGCGGACGGCATCAATTACGTAGGCATTTCCGGGATTACGTTGACCGGTGCGGACGGGATCTTAACCTATCGTTCGAACGGTATCACATTGACCGGGGCCGACGGAATTACCTTGACCGGAGCGGACAGCATAACGCGGACGGGCGCGGATGGTACCAGTTATACGGGACCAAATGGGATCACCTTGACGGGCGCCGATGGCATCACGCTCACAGGTGCAGACGGTATTACTTTGACCGGAGCGGACGGGATCACGCTGACCGGGGCCGACGGAACTCAGTACCGGGCGGATTCGATCATTTTACAAAGGCCAAGCGGGATTACCTTAACAGGTGCAGACGGGATCACGCTTACTGGTGCGGACGGCATCACATTGACCGGTGCCGACGGAGCCCCCCAGGCAGGGCCAAACGGAATCACCCTGACCGGAGCCGATGGCATTACTCTTACCGGTGCTGACGGCATCACGCTAACCGGTGCAGATGGGATTACATTAACTGGTGCCGATACGGCAACGGGCATCAGCACGGCTGGCATAGCCTTTGACATGGTGAATCCAAGCGGGATCACCCTTACCGGTGCCGACGGTATAACCTTAACCGGTGCGGACGGTATTACTCTGACCGGCGCGGACAATATCGTTTTTCGGAATATCGATGGGATCACCCAGACCGGTGCGGATAGCCAGACCGGGCTGCAGAGTGTCGATCCGGAACTCGCCATAGCTCTAAACAATGCGACCGACGACAGCAGCATCAACGCGATCGTCGTATACCATGGGATAGTGACCGCTGCTGATCTGGATCAACTTCGCCAAATTGGGATCAACGGGGGCACGCGTTTTCGTGCGTTGCCGATGGTGTATGTGACAGGGACCCGACAGCAGATCGTCGCGATCTCGCGCCTTACGAGAGTCAGGTCGATCTATGGGAACCGGACGCTGACTTTTGATACGGACCCTTATCTCAAGACGACGGGTATCCAGCGCGTGGGTCCGGACGCCGATCTCAGAACACGGAACAACGGGATACCGGTCACCGGTCGCGGTGTGACGGTCGCGGTGCTGGACACCGGGATAAACAGCCAACATGCTGATCTTACGGGCAGAGTGGCTCAGAATGTCCGACTTGTCGACACGCAAAGTGCTCCAGTGACATTCCTATATCCAATGCCGCTGGAGAACGTCGCAAATACCGACCCGGTGGAAGGTCACGGTACGTTTGTGGCCGGCTTGATCGCGGCGAGCGGCGTTAGTTCCGGTGGCAAATTCGGCGGTGTCGCTCCGAACGCGCGGTTGGTCGGGCTTAGTGCCGGTGATGTGAATTTGACCAATGTATTGTCGGGGTTTGACTATCTGCTTGAGAAAGGGCCGATATACAATGTGCGTGTTGTAAACTGCAGTTTCTCTGCAAATACGCTCTATGATGAAAGCGATCCCGTAAACATCGCGACCAAGATGTTGACGGAACGCGGCGTTAATGTCGTGTTCTCGGCGGGTAATTCAGGCCCTGCCAACGGGACTTTAAATCCGTATGCGGCTGCTCCTTGGGTCATTGGGGTCGGGGCGACGGACCAGAATGGAACCCTTGCGTCGTTTTCATCTCGAGGCGGATTTGGTACTTCTTACACTCCATCCATCGTTGCGCCGGGTGTGAATCTCGCAAGCCTGCGTAGTCTACCGACCCTCACAGGGGTCGGCGGACTCGGAGGAGCTGATGCGCAGCGGCTGACGTTGAGCGAGATGCCGTATTACACCACTGCCAGTGGAACCTCGTTCTCGGCCCCACAAGTTGCCGGAGCGATAGCTCTAATGCTCGAAGCAAATCCGGCTCTGCGGCCTGCTGATGTCAAGGAGATCCTGAGCCGCACCTCGACCCCACTGCCCCGATATTTCTATCACGAAGTCGGCGCCGGAATGCTGAATACGCACGCAGCGGTGCTGGAGGCCGCATTTCCCGATAGGCACATAGGCATATTTAGATCTACACTTTCGCGAAACCCGATAAGATTCACGACATCCACCTCGCAGACGTTTGTCGAAACTGTGTTCCCCGGGTTGGTCAGTTCCGTCAACGTCCCGATTCCGCAAGATGTTGTTCAGGCTAGTGTTGGGATTACGTGGGGTTTGAGCCCAAACGATTTCGGCCTAAAATTATTAGATCCCGCAAATAATTTGGCTGGTGAGTCAAATCGGTTAAATCTTCCCGGTCTGACGGGCCGATACGAGCGAGTTGTTTTGCGCAATCCACGCAGTCAGATATTCCGAGCGGTTTCTCAACACTCGAGCGGCATCGGTTTCTCGCAGAATGTCTACGGCTCGGTTCAGTTGACGCGGGCGGAGTATCCCCAGCTTTCGGATATTAACTACATTTCCGGAGAAAATCTGGGCGCAATTCAAAGACTTTTACTGGCCAATATCATACTCGCGGACGGAAGGAAATACCGGCCGGATTTCCCAATTACTCGAGCGGAGTTGGCGGCGGCCTTTGTTCGCGCCGGCTTGGTGTCGCAGTATGTAGCTGATAATCGCCTCTACACCGACGTACGGGATATGTACACTCGAAACTCTGTGGAGAGTGTTCAGTCAGATCCTGGTTCCGGGTTATTCTATGATGTGTCGATTGGCGGCAAATTCTATCCGCATAATTCCACTTCACGCCTGGTCGCTGCTGTCGCCTTGGTCAAGGCCGCCAACCTCGACGATTTGGCGGCATCGTCATCCTTGCCCGTCACCGTCGCGGATTCAAGTTCAATACCAGTCGCTCTCAGAGGTTACGTCGCGGTTGCATTACAGCGCGGATTCATTCGGTTGGAAAACGATCAGTTTTATCCCAACCGGGCGTTTACGCGTCTCGAAGCCGCCCGGGCGATCAGCAGCTTACTTCAGTAACCCCAATTAGTTGTCCCGCATCGATCAGAAGGCGCGCAGCAGCTGCAGGAGCTGCTTTTCCGCTGTTTCATCGGATCTTAAGTTCACCTGCCCGGGCTTCGCTGAAAAAGTCTGGCTGAGGATCTGTCCTTTCTGATACGCCCTGAAAACTGCGGGATGGATGTACGACACGCGGCAAACCGCCGGTGTATTACCAAGTTCTTGAGCGACCTTTTTGACCACTTTGACCATATTTTTTTGTAAAGTTGCCGGCTCAGTCGCGATACCGAGTTTTGAGAGCTCAAGGGCAGCCATTAGCGTTGCGCCCCAGGTGCGGAAGTCTTTTGCGGTACACTCTGATGAGGTGAGAGATTTGATGTATTGGTTTATGTGAATTGGCGTTACAGGCCGGTAACCACCTTCTTCCGCGGCATACAGGAAGAGCTTCGGTGAATTGTTGAGTTGCGATAGCTCTCTCATAATATTAGCAAGATCGCGATCAACGTGGACCTTTCGATGCCTGACTTGACTCTTTCCGACGAAATCAAAGATCAACTCCCCATTTTTCCCAATGGTCAAATGGCGTTTTTTGAGAGTCGTAATACCGTAGGTTCGATACTGCCGA
Organism: uncultured Chloracidobacterium sp.; assembly: GCA_964432145.1. GTDB lineage: Bacteria > Acidobacteriota > Blastocatellia > Pyrinomonadales > Pyrinomonadaceae > OLB17. The sequence goes on along the minus strand of CAYSMU010000008.1, from coordinate 13,683 downwards.
GCACTCTGATCAGTTCCGACTCTAAAGTAAAGCAAATTTATCAAACGGGTCATTATTGCCAGGACCTTTTCCAAGGGAAAGCCCTCCAGCACAATATGGCGGTTAGTTTGCTCTCTGAAGTTTTGGAGATGCTGGCCGAAAACTTCCATCCGTTTGAACTTCCTTCTGGCCTGTGACTCAACGAATCGGGGGTGATATTTGTACTGACGCCTGCCACGAGCATCGATGCCGATCGCCTGCAGCTTTGCTGTCGGATACGGAGATATCCTGACATCTCGCCATGCCGGCGGGATCACCAAACTGTTGATCCTATCGAGAGTATCCGCGTCGGTTACTTTCGTCCCATCGGGAGCTAAGTAGTGAAATCCGCGCGAGCCTGAGCCGCGCCTCTTCAGCCATTTGCTGCGGGGTCCGAGCTTTGATGAAGATCTGGTCACGTTACAGTCTCAAGCATCGTTAGGCCTGCAAGCCGTCCGGGATCGCAGGAAGATCCGCAGTGGTCGGTTGGGAGTTAATCACTCAGCGAATCTAAGTGAGTTTACCGACTAAGTAACGTCCCGACTGTATGAACAAGTACATACATATTCAGAAAAACCGACATAAAATAGTGGCTATGTCAAGAAATGTCGGCCTATTCACCAGATTCGCACAAAAAACTGCATCGATTACCGGCAGGCCGGGAGCGTTTATTGGAGCGGTCCTGCTGATCGTAGTTTGGGTGCTGAGCGGACCGGTCTTCGGATTTAGCGACACCTGGCAATTAGTCGTAAATACCGGGACCACGATCATTACATTCTTAATGGTCTTTCTAGTTCAAAATACGCAGAACCGTGATACGACCACGATCCAATTGAAATTGGACGAATTGATCATGGCCGTTAAAGATGCGCGAAATGAAATGATCGATATCGAAATGGTAGACGACTCACAGATCGAGAGTCGAAAAAGGGAAATGGTGCGGGTAGCCCGGTTCGCAAAAGCGAACGGGCGTACAAATCACTCAGATATGCGCGAGAAATGATCCAAAAGTCATTCGAAATAGTTTCCCGCAAGGTGTCTGCCGGCCTGGGAACCGTTTGGACGGCAATCGCCATACTTTTCGTGGTGAGTACGACCGCATTCTATAACGGCTTTAGCGAGAATTGGCAGCGCGTCGTCAGCGTTTCCGTGGCGATCACGTCTTTGTTATGCCTGGTCTTTTTGCAGAGATCGCAAGCACATGGCGATCAGGCAACTCATGCAAAGCTCGACGAGCTGATCCGGGCGGTTGACGGGGCGAGAAACGAAATGGCAGCAGTGGAGAGTGTCGACGAGGACGAAATTGAAATGTTACGAGCAGAGGGAAATCATGAAGTGTTTCGATCGTCTAATTAAAGGAATCGATTCTCCAGGATTGCCTTTCAAGTGCGACCTGTTGGCCGGAGGCCTTGGGTCGGGCATTACTGGCGAAAACCTGTCCATCAAAAACCACACTGATACCAAACACCGACGGCGGGCAAAAGCGACTTCGAAAACGACGGACGAGGGAACTTATCGGATTAATGAGTGGAAAATGAAGGAGCGATAAATGATGAATGGCGTTAACTCTGACCAGCGCGTTCGCCCGCAAAATCCGTTGCCTCCGCAGCATCAGGAGAGGCCCGGTCTCGAGAGCCTGATGGATCCGCCGCCGCAGTTCAGTGGCTCGAACTATCGCGGCTCGGAGAAGCTCAAAGGTAAAGTTGCTCTCATTACGGGCGGCGATTCGGGCATCGGCCGGTCAGTCGCGGTGCTGTATGCCAAAGAAGGGGCCGACATCGCGATCGTCTTCCTTCCTGAAGAACGTTCTGACGCTGCCGTTACCTCGCGTTTTGTGCAGGACGAGGGCAGAAAGTGTTTACTGATCGCAGGCGACGTGATCAATTCTTCGTTTTGCGAGCAAGCTGTCGACGCAACAATAAATGAATTTGGCCGCCTGGATATTCTCGTCAACAATGCTGCTTACCAGAAACATTCCAAGGATATCGAGAACCTTTCTGACGAACAGTTTGAGCTTACCTTCCGGACTAATATTTTTGGCTATTTTTATATGGTGAGGGCGGCTGTCAAATATCTTAAAGACGGATCATCAATAATAAATTGCGGGTCGATCACCGGGCTCGAAGGTTCGGGCGAACTGCTCGATTACTCCGCCACCAAAGGGGCGATACATGCATTCACAAAGAGCCTTGCTCGTAACTTGATAGAGCGCGGTATTCGTGTAAATTGTGTGGCTCCTGGGCCGGTCTGGACGCCGCTGAATGTTGCCGATAAGTCCGCAGACAAGGTCGCTGAGCATGGAAGCGACACACCACTAAACCGTCCGGCTCAACCCGAAGAGGTCGCACCGGCTTTTGTGTTCTTCGCTTCGAACACGGATTCCAGTTATATCACCGGTGAGATCCTTACCATTCTGGGTGGGCAAGTTCGGGCGGGGTAACGATATCTTTAACTGAAATGAAAACCGGGCTGTGAATGCATCCCTGAAATTCAATTGCTCGTAAACCGGCGCGTGAGATCCTCAATAAAAAAGCCTGCCCACTGGACAAGCCTGGTCTTAAGAGAAGTTGGTGGCCAGGGACGGGGTCGAACCGCCGACACGCGGATTTTCAGTCCGCTGCTCTACCAACTGAGCTACCTGGCCACTTCTGCACATCCACGCCACGCGGATACGCGAATTTTTTAGTGTAGATAAGCGGTTTTAGTATGTCAAATGTTGCACAAAGCAAACTACAACAGCCGAAAAAATCCGGTTGACACCGCGCAATAGCGAACTATAATTGGAATTGGCGGGCCACTCGGAAACGTCCGCTGTACAGATCATTACCTGCCCGTGCCGGTTTGTTCGCCGTCCCTGTCCTCCGGAGACGCAACACTCAAGCCGGCACAGCTATTTTAAGTATTATGTTCAGCACGAAAATCAAGTTTTTTACCGTTCTTGTATTCGCTTCCTCAGTGTGTACGATTGGCTGCAGCAGCCAGCAGTCAAATTCGTCGAATTCAAACGGAACCTCCGCAAATGTCAATGCGGCGCCCGTCGCGGTGAATCTCGACCCGGCGAATATGCCCCCGGGGCTTTCCGCTAGTCCGATACAGCAGGGTGCTAACGTTACGGGAGTCAACGCTAATGCCGTTCAGCCCAAGGGAGCGACCCCGACGCCCGGGATACCGAGTCCGGCCGAGTTGAAAAAGCCAATGAAGCCCGGCGCAACGCCGACGCCCGGCATTCCATCCCCCGAAGAGATCCGTCGTATGCTCGGAAACCCGCCTAAGAACACAAACGCATCAAGCCCACAGATGAAGGGCAGCGATGTGCCGATGATGAAGAGTAATAAGCCGACCTCGGGAAAACCGACGCCGTAAGTTCACTTGATCAATGACGATGAAAGGCATGCCCGCGCATGCCTTTTTGCGTTGATGTCACGAGGCTTCTAATTGCTCGCCGCCGCTGCTTCAGGCGTATGAAAACCGAGCTTCGCTTTGACGTCGGCCTCGATCCGTTCGAGCAGATCGGCGTTTTCCTTTAGCATGTTCTTAACATTATCGCGTCCCTGGCCGAGACGCTCGCCCTTGAACGAGAACCACGCACCGCTCTTTTCGACAATGTTGTGATTGACTGCCAGATCCAGAAGGTCGCCTTCGCGAGAAATGCCTTCGCCATACATAATGTCGAATTCGGACTCGCGAAACGGCGGAGCGCACTTGTTCTTGACGACCTTGACGCGAGTTCGGTTGCCGACGACCTTGTCGCCGTCCTTGATGGCTCCGATGCGGCGAATGTCCAGGCGAAGGCTGGCATAGAATTTCAATGCTTTGCCGCCAGTGGTGGTTTCGGGCGAACCGAAGAATACTCCGATCTTCTCGCGAAGCTGGTTGATGAAGATGAAACACGTGTGCGAACTCGAGACGATCGCAGTGATCTTCCTGAGTGCCTGCGACATCAACCGCGCCTGAAGGCCCGGCAGCGAATCGCCCATCTCACCGTCTAGCTCGGCACGCGGCACGAGTGCGGCGACCGAGTCGATCACGATCACATCGACACTATTGGAACGCACGAGCGTCTCGGCGATCTCAAGAGCCTGTTCGCCCGAGTCAGGCTGGGAAATAAGCATGTCGTCGATATTAACGCCGAGCTTTGTCGCGTATTCCGGATCCATTGCATGTTCCGCGTCAATATAAGCGCAGATACCGCCGGTTTTTTGGGCGGATGCTACGACGGTCAAAGCGAGCGTTGTCTTACCCGAACTCTCCGGCCCATAAACCTCGATTATTCGACCGCGGGGAAACCCTCCCACGCCTATTGCCGCATCGAGGCTAAGGCAATTCGTCGAAATTGCACCTATATCCTCGTGAGGCCTCTCGCCCAAACGCATAATGGCGCCTTTGCCAAACTTCTTCTCGATCTGCGCTAACGCGGATTCGATCGCCTTACCTTTGTCTGTGCTCATGGATGGTCTTTCTCCTGAAAATTTTCATGGGTGCGAGCGGTTCTCGCGTCAACTCAAACATAGTAACACGTCAACGGCTCTAATGCAATACCGTTGCAAAGATGCAACGACCTGTGCTCGTAACCAAGGGCCGAACCGCCGCGGATCTATTGAGATTGACGGAAGTTTAGATCATAGGCGGGGGAATTTCAACCACGGTCGGGATCCTGCGGCTATTTGGCCAGATCCAATGAAGCGATGACCTCCCAGATCTCGCGGGATACCGAGACACCCTCAGGAAAATGCTCCGCGAAATCGGCTCGCAGGCGGTCAGAATCGCGGGTTAGATAGTCTTCCAACAAATGACTTGATCGTGCCTCGTATCTGATCCGATAACGTTCTCCATTTCTCGCCATCGAAGCGGACATAAAATGTCCGGTCTCAAGCAGATCAGGCATGTGTCTGCGGATCATATAGTCCTCATAATTCGAGGCAAGGGTCGGCTGTACGACCGCGGTTATCTCATAAATGACCATCACCGTATTCCCTTAAACAAAGTAGTTTCATCAACAAAGCATAAACCGTTTCCAAACGGGTCGCGTGCGTAGAACGAACGCTCTCCCCACGGGCGCACCGCGATCTCGTCTGAGGGCGAACCGTGGACGTCCGAGCGTTCGAGGCTGCCGAGTTCCGAGGCCCTGCCAAAAACCCCTTCAAGATCGGATGTAGAAAAGTAAATATGGTCGCCGATCGGCGTACCATTATTCTCGATAACCGCCAGGATAACCGAGCCGCAATCGAAATACTGACGCCCTCGATGGATCAACCGGCCTTCCTGTCCGAGAAGCCGCTGGTAAAACTTAACTCCCAGATCAAAATCCGTTACCGGGACGAAGATCCTGAAAACTGAAGGTGAATCATTCATAAGTGAACCTGCCAAGTATGAAATTTGAAGTTAAAGACGTAAGATAACACTGATCGCGTACAAAAAAAAGATGCAGACGCAAACAAAGATGGAATACCGGCTCAACAAAACTGACTATTTGCAGTTCCTTAAGTGCCCGCAGGAGTTTTGGCTTAAGGTCAACGAACCGTTAATGGCGGCTTCGGAGATCACGCTCGAGCACGAACATTTGCGGCAGCAGGGCTATGCGGTAGAACAACTCGTAAAAGAACTCGACCGGTTTCGGGCGAACTCGTCGCGGATCGTGGATTTCCAGCGAACTTTCCAGACCGCTGAGTTGTCGGCCCGCAGCGACGTTGTGGTTTCAGATACCGCGACCGGAGAGATCGAAATCTATGAGATCAAATCGTCGGCGTCGGTCAAGGAAGAACATTACGACGACGTCGCGTTTCAGCGGGTTGCCGCTGAACGCGCCGGAGCAAAGGTCAGAGGTGCGTTTGTTATCACCATGAATGGCGATTATGTCCGGAACGGCGATATTGACGTGGAACAGCTATTCACAATCACGGACGTTACCTCGGAAACCGACGCACGACTCGCGAATACCGCTGAGCAGATCAAACTGGCGTACGACTATCTTCAGACCGTTCCCGTGCCGTCACTCGCCGACTACTGCATGGACAAGAAGCTGGATTGCCGTTTCATTCAACTGCATTTCCGCGAGCTTCCTGAATACACGGTCTTTGATATCTCGTTTCTGAAGCACGAAAAGCGTCGTCAGCTTCTGGCTGACGGTATTATAGATATCCGTCACGTTCCGGACGACTTTCCACTATCGGACAAACAGAAACGGCAGGTCGATATCGCTAAATCCGGGACAGTATTGATCGACACTGACGAGATCCATAAACGGATCGACGGCTGGGAATACCCGCTGCATTTTCTCGATTACGAGACCTTTGCCTACGCGATACCGCAATTCGACGGTGTGAAGCCTTTTCAGCAAATGGTGTTTCAGTACTCGCTGCACACGATCGACGCGCCGGGAGCTAAATTGCGGCACTCCGAATATCTGTCGCGGGGTGATGACGATCCACCGAGGTCAGTGGCAGAGAGCCTTCGTGAAGCGATGGCAGACGGCATCGGAACGGTGTTTGTCTGGTATGAGACATTCGAAAAGGGGCGCAACTCGGAAATGGCGGAAATGTTCCCTGATCTGGCCGACTTTTTCAACGAGGTAAACGATAAGACCTATGACCTGATGAAGATCTTCGCGGACAATCTCTATGTCCACCCCGATTTCAAAGGTCGAACGTCGATCAAAAAGGTCCTTCCGGTTCTGGTCCCGGAACTTCGGTATGATGATCTCGGGATCGGCGAAGGCATGACCGCGACGATCAAGTGGTTCCGCGCCGCGACCTGGAAGGGGCTCAGCGATGCGGAACGTGAAACGATCTATCAGGATCTGCTTGAGTACTGCGAACTCGACACGCGAGCGATGGTCGAGATCTACAATGTAATACGATCACTTTGATCGGGAATCATTGGCCGTCCGGTTTCGGAAGCACGAAGTTGAAGGTCAGAACACCCGAGAATTTTACCGCCTTGCCGTTAAGAAAGGTCGGCGAGAATTTTGCTTCGCGGGCCGCGGCCTCGGCTGCCGCACGCAGCAGCGGATGCCCTGAGACGGCCGTCACCTCCACGACATTTCCATCCTCATCGACCAACACCTGAACCGAAACCGTTCCCTGAGCTGCAACAGCCTTAGCGGCTGCCGGATATTCGGGCTTGGGGAGGGAAGTCGCCTTTCCGTTGAGAACTCCACCATTTATACGGCTCATCGGAGGCGGAGGTGCGACCGTATTCGCCGACTGCTCACCGCCGACGAAATTGTAAATAATCCTCCCCTTGATCTTGACCGGCACTCCGCTCAAGTATGTCGGCGAGAATCTCGCCTTCCAGGCGGCTTTTTCTGCCGCGTCCCGAAGGCCTGGGTCGGCGGGAAGCGCCTCAAGTTTGCTGCCGTCGACATCACGCCGTTCGCGTTGGTCGGTCAACTCTGCTTCCGCTGAGATCACCGAACCGGTCTCATCAACGACGATATTTACCGCGATAGTTCCGCTGGCCCCGGCTGACTTTGCGGATTCAGGATATTCCGGTAACGGCAGGCTGATCGCCTTGCCGTTCAATATGCCGCCATTTATGATCTTTGGGGCATTTTGGGCGAGGCTGGGGAAAGCAAACAGGATGAGGACGAATAATGTCCCCATAAACATTGCAAAACGAGATCTGATCATAGGCTCCCTCCGTTGATACGATGAAATTGTAGCGCTTTAGTAACACAATTTAGACACCGGTTTTACAAAAAGGTTCCAGGATTTCTTTGCGGTTTTTTTTCAACCGTATAAAATGTCAGCGTATGGACACCCATGGCGTCACAAATCTGCTTATCGACCTCTCCAACGGGAAGCGTGACGTACTCGACCAACTTCTGCCCGTCATTTATGACGAACTAAAGCGGATCGCCGCGAGCTATCTTCGCCGAGAGCGATCAGATCATACGCTCCAGCCGACGGCTCTCGTCAACGAAGCCTACATGAAAATGATCGATATCACGCAGGTGTCGTGGCAGAACAAAGCCCATTTCATTGGCGTCGCGGCCAACCAGATGCGGCGCATTTTGGTCGACCACGCCCGCCACCATAATGCACAAAAACGCGGCGGCGAGTTTCATATAATGACGCTCAACGAAGAGATCGATAAGGCCGACGAACAGTCGGCCGAGCTTATCGACCTCGACGACGCCCTCAATGAGCTTGCCAAAATGGACCCTGTAAAAGCCCAGATCGTCGAACTCCGCTATTTCGGCGGCCTGACCATGGACGAAGCGGCCGAGGTGCTCGGCGTATCCACGATCACCGTCAAACGCCACTGGAAAATGACAAAAGCATGGCTGTATGGGCGGCTGGCGAAACAGTAGCAGCGGCAGGAGCAGCAGCAGCGGCAGGAACGAGAAATTGTCTATGCAGCAAGGTCATAAGGGATTGAAGGTTTTTCAATTAGCCTATGAGCTTGCAATGGAGATCTTTCACCTTACGAGGAGCTTTCCGCGGGAAGAGACTTATTCACTCACCGACCAGATCAGACGGGCGTCTCGAAGTGTTCCGGCGAATATCGCTGAGGCGTACCGAAAGCGCCGCTATCCGAAGCATTTCGTAAGTAAACTAAGCGATGCTGACGGAGAAGCGTCCGAGACCCAAGTCTGGCTTGAATTATCGCGAGACTGTAAATACATCTCGTCGGAAAAATGCACTGAACTCCTTGATCGATATGAGGAAGTCGGCCGCATGTTAGGCGGAATGATGGCCAATCCTGAACGCTTCTTACCCAAACAGTAAACTACTTCTTCTCTGCTCCCGCCGCTGCCGCTTCTCCTGCTCCTGCCACTGCCACTGCCACTGCTACTGGCATTGATACTTTCCCCTCCACACTTTCGCCTTACAGGGTGAAGGACGACATCGTCCTGCATTCATAACCTAAGGAGAAATTGTCATGATCAACCACATTTCATTTGGAGTAAATAATCCCGAGAAAGTCGCCAACATCCTCGCCGAGCTTTGGGGCGGCGTCGCGATGCCGTTTCCGCCGAGCCCGGGCGGCTTTGTTGCCTTTGCCGACGACGGCAAGGGAACAATGGTCGAGCTTGTGCCGATCGATGTTCATCTGGTTCCGGGAACGGGTTACCCCGACGAAGCGACATTCACCAAAGAAACGCTTACCGAGGAATACGAAGCCACGTTTGTCCCCGGCAATGAATCCTCGCTCTTTGGATCCGTTCATCTGAACCTCAATTCGCCGCTCGACGAAGAGACGATCAAGGCCATCGCCAAACGCGAGGGCTGGCGATGTTTTACGGCTAACCGCGGCGGCGGACTTTTCCAGTTGATCGAATTCTGGATCGAGAACCGTTTCATGGTCGAGGTCAACACGCCCGCGATGACCGAGGTCTATCAGAGCATGGTCACGCCCGAGGGCTGGGCCGAATTCCTGAGCATGCCGCTTCCGCCGAAATACGCCAAGAACTACGCCGGCGTGATCGGCTAGTACGGGTCTACGGGTAAGCAAAAGGCCGGGCTGTCTGAGAGGCGCATCTCGGACAGCCTTTGTTTCGCCTCCCGCAGTCAAATTGTCAAAGATCCTTTCGTTCTGTAACGTCCCTATGGCCTGTCGGACACTGTCCTTCCAAATGCGTACTGTTCAATACCTTTTGAACACGAATTGAACACAAGTGGACGCCATAACATTCTTGTTTTCAGTAGTTTGCGATTTAGATACTGCCCTTTTTGGGCCCGTGTTCAATGTTCAATCGTTTTTTCGCATAAACATTCAAATTTACTCGTAGATATCTGCTCGGGACTCCATTCGAGCTCGAGCAATCTCCGGACCTTCGCCCAGGTCTGATGATCTATCCGGTGCTTTTTCTTATCCCGATGTCTTTCGCGTGCATATCGCTCCGCCCGGCTCGGATTGTATTTCCATCTTCCACTCTCGTTTCGCCTAAGTTCTCGCGCGATCGTGGATCGGTGTACCCCTATCGCCCTCGCGATCTCGCTCCTTTTCATCCTCATTTTCAGACACGCCCATATCTGGTATCTTTGCTCCGGGGTAAGTTGTCGATAGCTCATTGATGCTCCTTTTGATTTCGCAGTTAAGAGTTTGCATCAAATCTACTTCGACTTACCCTTCCCCGCGAAATTTCAAAAGTTGCACTTATTATCTGAATTCAAGGGCCATTTTGGAGGCGGTTAGATTCTGTAGTGAGCGGTACAATGTGCCGCCCCCTTTATTTCATGTCCGTATTTCAACTATTCTTTCTGGATGAACGATCTTGATCTCTTGTATCGACAGGCACGATACGTGGTCGATGACGATGAAGTAAAATTCACGATCCGTCTTGGCATAGAAAACGCTGAGCTTCATGCTTTTCTGCTCGGCAGAGGCATTTCCACATGGGCGTTCCTGACCGCGTATAATCCCCAGTCGACGCCTCTGTCTAGTGAAGAGAACGCCGCCCGGCAGGCTGAACTCCTGCGATCTCTGGATGCACAAGGCTACGCGTACCTCCGTGGCTACGGCACCGGCGACGACTGGGACCCGGAAGCCTCGTTATTTATTCTCGACATCAGCCGCAAAGCAACGATCGAACTCGGCCGGCAATTCGGCCAGCACGCCATCCTCTGGGGCGAAACCGGCGGCGAACCAGAGCTTGTCTGGTGCTAGCTGCCCGATTCCACATCGGTTCACAACATACAAAAAGCCCTGCCGTGAGAGTGACGGGGTAAAATATACATCCAGCGTACCGGAAGTCGGGATTCTAGTTCCCGGCATCGCGGGATCCCGTATCCTGACAAACAATTTACAAACAAAATCGGCCTTTCGGCGTAATTACTTGCAAAGGTAGCGCGTAAGCGGTTAGATTTGCATTTACGGTATGGGAGATGACTGACCTCGATTTCACAGGCCAGACGCTGGACGGAAAGTACCAGATGATCCGCGAGCTTGGACGCGGCGGAATGGGTACCGTCTATCTCGCGACGCATCTCGGTACTGAGCGGCCGGTCGCGGTTAAGATCATTTCGCCGCAATTCATGCAGCGTGCCGAATTTGTCGAGCGATTTCGCCGCGAGGCCCGTGCGGCCGGGCGCCTGCGTCACCCGAACGTGGTCAATGTTACCGATTTTGGCTTCGCCGACACACTTCAAGGTCAGGTAGCGTACCTCGTGATGGAGTATCTCGACGGCTGCACCCTCGGAGAGATTCTTGATGAAGAGAAGAACCTTCCCGTCGGATGGACGCTCGACATTCTCGAACAGGTCTGCAGCGCGGTCCACGAAGCCCATCAGCAAGGTATAATTCACCGCGACCTCAAACCCGACAATATTTGGCTGGAACCCAATCAACGCGGGGGTTACACGGTAAAAGTACTTGATTTTGGTATAGCCAAGCTCGAGGAACACGACCCGATATCCAATGGCGATGTGCCTTCCGAGTTTCTGCGTTCGACGCACACTCAGTTTGGCAGTGCAAAGGCAACGTTTGCGGGCGCCGGTGATGGCACGATAGTCGACGGAGCATTGCATACGCACGTCGGCGACGGGCCGACGATCGCAGGTACAGGTGAGTACCCTTCAGAGGCGGGCACTGTGCTGCTGGCTCCCGTGACAGACGAGGGGGCGACTGCTATCTACGAGGCTGCGGAGCATAATATTTCGGATCAGGATACGATCGGTACGCGGATCTCCGACGAGCCATTGCGCGGCACGGGGCCGGCGCGAACCACACCTGCCCATTCGCTCTACGATTCAAGAAGTTCTGCCGAGCTTACCCGCGTGGGAGCAGTGTTAGGAACTCCGTTGTACATGTCACCGGAACAGTGTCGCGGCGAGCACCTCGATCCTCGGTCAGATGTTTACAGCCTGGGCGTGATCGCCTACCAGATGTTGGCCGGCAGGCCGCCTTTTGAGGGTGACTTTAAGGACGTTATGGAGGCGCATAAATCGGCTTTACCGGCACCGCTTAAGGCGAGGGGTGTCCGCCGGAAACTGCGTCGAGCGATACATGACGCTTTGCATAAATGTCCGGAAGACCGCCCACAGACAGCCGAAGCTCTTGCGAGTGTGCTGCGCTCGCGATCCGAAGGCATCTGGGGACTGTTGCGACGCGCAATGGTCATTTACAGCGAGCACCTTACTAAGTTCATCGCGCTTTCAACCTTCCTTTCTGTTCCGATCATCGTGTTGACGCTGCTATTGCTCGGGCTGTCTTTCCTGAAGGTCAGCGAGTTCATCCCCGAAACAGCCGCTAATATTTGGATCGGCGTCGATGGATTTGTGTTGACCATTGCGAGTGCGTTCTGCACAAATCTTATAGTCGGCAGTATTTCATGGATCGTGATCCAGTATCTTTCTGTTCCCCTGCGGCCGGTTCGGCTGAGGCCGGCACTAAAGGAGGCGTATCGCAAGTGGAAGCGCGTTGCCGGGACCGGATTTCTGACCGCGTTGATGCCGTTTGTCCTCGGCGCTGCGGGAGCCGTGGCGGGATCTATTGTGGGAGCGGCGGTACTTGGCATCCTGTATCCGATCACCGGCTCGGTCGAGGCTATCTTTGTGGCCGGCGCCATCGTCGCGATGGTCGGCGGAACGCTCGGATTTGTGTTGACCTATGTGTCCTTCATACTTGTACCGCCGGTAGTAATGCTTGAGAACGTGAGCGTTTTTGAGGCTCTCAAGCGTTCGCGCGAACTGGTCCGGCGGTCCTTTATGACCGCGATGGCGGCGATCGGTATCATGCTCCTCATTCCTGCCGTTATAGCCGGAACCATATCCCTTTTTGTAAATATTACGGCCAAAGCACTTGACCCGAAACCAAAGGCCGAGACGGAAGCCGTCCAAAAAGGGGACGAATCGCCACCACCGAACGATGAAGGGGCC
>CAYSMU010000008.1:0-834 GCA_964432145.1 uncultured Chloracidobacterium sp. | reverse complement strand
AGACATCAATTTTTCATTTGGCCGTCCGCGGAACATACGCCTCTCCGGCGGCGACGACAAAGACATGAGTTCGCGGGTGCGCAAGACAGTCCTCGATTCGCTTATCCAGATCTTCTGGTTGCCGATGCAGATCCTCGTGTTCTCATTTTCTGCTATCATAGTTGCATTGCTCTATCTGAAAACCCGGCTCGCGGGCGGTGAATCGATGAACGATCTCATCGAACGATTTGAGGATGACGGGCGTCCAAGAAAGAAGTGGCAGGAACGTGTAAGACAGCGCCTCATCCAATCCGGACGAATATCGAGCAAATCCTGAGAATGCGGCTGGCGGCGGGCAGAAGTTTTTTAATATTAAGTTCGATATTCGCGATGTGGCTTACGACAGCCGCACAAAATGTGACGCGCGAAATATCCGCCGGCCCGGGTTCCGTCATTACGGTTGTCAATAAATATGGCAGGATATCGGCTGTCGCTGTTAACGGTAAAGAGGTGACGCCATCGGTCGCGAGACTGTCGGCCGCGTCGCCAAAAGGCGTCTCTGACAGCGAGATCAAAATCGTTAATTCGACGGGACAAGTCACGATAACGGACGCGGCCGGGGAAGCAAAGAAGCGAATAGATCTGTCCCTCGTGGTACCCGAAAGGGCGATCTTAAGGCTCGAAACCGACGCGGGAGCGATCGATGCTTCCGGGAATTTCGCGTCGGTCGATGCCCGTTCTGAGACGGGTACGATCGCTGCGGACGTTCCGGAAATTGACATAACCTCTCTCCTCCAATGGACAGAGTAGCGGCCTCGCGTCCTTGCAGATTTCGAGCTTGCCGCCGTCATGGAG
>CAYSMU010000007.1:3614-19392 GCA_964432145.1 uncultured Chloracidobacterium sp. | reverse complement strand
AGTAACTCTGGAACCAAAGAATGCCCGCGCCCACGCGGCACTTGCGGACGCTTACGTATTCGATAATAAAGGCCGTGTCAGGTCTGAGGATTCGGCACAAACCGCGATCGCTCTCGATCCTTCGCTTGGCGAGCCTCATGCAACCTTGGGCTTTTCGCGAATGTTCTGGGACTGGCGGTTCGAAGAAGCAGAAGCTCACTATGATCGTGCGTTGCTGTTGAGCCCAAACTACGGTACCGGGCGGCATTGGTATGCGCTAAATTTGGCGGCTCAAGGACACGGGAATGCAGCATTGGCCGAGATCAAAATGGCCCTCGAGCTTGAACCGGATTCGCCGGCCATAAGCGCGGATATGTGCCATATGCTCTATCTTAGCCGCCGGGTGACCGAGGCCGAGTCTCAGTGTCGAAGTACATTGAAGCTGTTTCCGAGTTTCTTAAGTGCAAACCTCATTCTGTACGAGATCTTGAGTATTCAGGGAAGGTATAGGGAAGCAGTAGACCAATTCTTCAAAATAGAAGGTCTGATCGCCCACTACGCCACAAAACCAAAGTCCTTATCGAAACTGCGGAACTCCTATTCTAAAGGTGGAATACGCAGATTTTGGCGAGCGAGAATCGAAACTCTTGAAACACACCCGCGCTCGGCCTACGTTAGGGCCCGATATTATGCCCGCCTTGGCGACCTCGATGGTGTGTTTCGAGAGCTTACCAAAGCATTCGAAGACGGCGAACACGAGATGATGTTTTTTCTAGCCGAGCCGCTATTTGTGGATTGCTGTTTCAGTGACCCTAGATATGCAAGTCTTGAAGAGGCCTTTCTTCGGGAAGGGCGGTCAAGGGCGAGGTGATTTTGGCCTCACGTTTGAAATAAGGAACGTCCTGGCTGGTGCGCCGTCACCGTTGCCGCCATCGTATTTGAGAGGTGCACAGACTATCTCATAGTCACCTGGCGGAACTTCGCGGAGATCAACCCCTTCTAGAATAACGACCTCTTTTTCAAGCAAGGTGATATGTACGGGATGGCCCGGAGAGCCGCTCTTTTCGATCGAGAGATAATCGATCCCAACAAGCACAATGCCGTTATCTACGAGCAATTTCGCGGTCGCCGGCGTGATGTAAGTAAAGTCGGTTCGAAAACCGTCCTCGGGTGTCGTCCAGAATTCCGAGTTTCGCGTTTTGAATAAAACGCGCTCGACTCCCGCGATATCGCCAATGTGTTCGGGCTCGATCGCGATGACATTTTCAGGTACGGCGATTACGCGGCACGGTCCCATGAGTTTGTTTGGGTCGAGCTCGTGGACCCGACGAGCCCCGTCGATGAAATGGTTTGGTGCATCGACGTGGGTCGCGGTATGCACGCCGATCGACACCGCCGATACATTAGCCGACGAACCTTTCGCGATCGCCTTGAACGACGTTATCTCAACGCCCGGATCACCCTTATAGATAGGAGTCGTTGAGCTAATAGGAACTGTTACGTCATAGATTCTCATTTCAACAATCATAACGCGACCGGGAGTTGCTGGAAAGCGATTCGCGCTCCTTGCCGAATGCCGTTACCGCTCAGATGGTCAGCAGATCGTGGAAAAACCCATCGGACGCGCGAGAAAACACACGCGACGACCTCGATGAGACGGTTCAAAGCCTGTATTTGCCGCGGAAACTGATCGGTCGGACAAATAGAGACTTACGGCACACTACGTGCATTTGCACATCTGCAAGGAGAGATTCACCAATTGAGAATGAACCCGCTATAAAAGTGCTGCCGGCACGTGATTTTTTGCCCGTTTGCGGCAGAAACGAGTGCTACTTTACCCGGAAAGCCGCTTCCCCCATCCGCTTTTGCCGCAATGGCCTAGGTTGGATGGAGGTGTAAGCCATGTTCGGACATACGAAAGTCGCCCAATTCCGCACCAGACGGAATCTGCTATTTGCAGTAATCACAACATCTATAATTTCACTCGCTGCCGCAGGCTCACAAGTCGCGGCGTTTTCGTTTATGGACTCCGTCAGGGAGTTACTTGGCGCTGAGTCGGGACAGGCAAGGGTCTCGCCCTTCATGTCCGAATATAGGGCCTTTTCTCCGGCAGCTCCGCCGGTAGTCTGCAGCACTCCGCCGAGCGGGATGATCTCGTGGTGGGCGGCAGAAAACAATCCGGGTGACAATCTCAATCGAAACAACGGGGTACTCCTCGGAAATGCCGGATTTTCCGCCGGAATGGTCGGCAGCGCCCTGAACCTTGATGGAAACGGGGATTATATCCAGGTGGCCACCCCGACCGGATTGCCCGTCGGCAATGCAGCTCGAACTGTTGAGCTCTGGTTCAGAGCACCGGCGACGCCGGGCGAATCCGGGCTGTTTCAGTACGGAACCGCTAACGGTGGGCAGATGTTTGGCCTGATCACATCCGGCAACGCACCTGGCCGGCTGTACTTCTACGGGCACTCTATTGACGTTGCCAGTACCACCGTCATACAGCCCAATACGTGGTATCACGGAGCCGTTACCTATGACGGCACAACGGCCAAAATATATGTTAACGGCATTCTCGAAAATTGGGCGGGACCGATCGCCCTGAACACGGTCCTGGACGCAAACGGGATAACCATTGGTCATCGGGCCGGAGGCTCATTTTGGACCGGTCAATTGGACGAACCGACGATCTATGACCGTGCTCTCTCAGATTCTGAGATCCTTGCAATTTACAATGCGGGATCAGCCGGGAAATGCAGCGTTTGCACGCCGCCGCCGAGCGGGATGGTCGCCTGGTACGGAGGTGACGGAAACGCCAATGATCTCCAGGGCAATTATCCGGGCGTGTTGCAGGGGGGAACGCTTTTCACGGCCGGAAAGGTCCGACAAGCGTTTAGCTTCGACGGCAGCGATGATTACGTCGATGCAGGAAACATCAATCTGGCGAACAGGTCTTTCTCGTTCGACGCTTGGGTCAAACGAAATTCGAGCAGTTCAGCAGATCTGATCCTCGGTCAGGGAACAGCCAATATTGGGCAGGGCTTACACATCGGTTGGAGGGCCGGGAGTAATGATTTTACCTTTGATTTCTTCAACAGCACGCTCAATGTTGCCGACACGCCGGATACCAATTGGCATCACTGGGCCGGCTCATACAACGTGACTAATGGTGAGAAGAGGATCTACAAGGACGGCCAGCTTGTGGGGTCAAATACCGGCGGCGGCTATTCGGGCGGCGGGTCTTTGTGGATAGGCAGATCGCCCTGGGTCAACGGCGACTGGGTAAATGGAGCCCCGCTCGACGGTTTAATGGACGAGGTGGAGATATTTGACCGTGTTGTCTCACAAGCAGAATTCCAGGCGATATACAACGCCGCGAGCGCAGGTAAATGCGCAAGCTGTACTTCGACACCAAGCGGTATGGTCGGTTGGTGGAAAGGCGAGGGAAACGGCCTCGACACCGCTAATGGCAACAATGGATCACTGGTAAACGGCGTATCCTATGCACCGGGCAATGTAGGCCAGGCATTTAGCTTTGATCCGTCACTTCAACAATACGTTGACGTCTCAGCGGTAACTTTATCCCTGATGAATAATTCGGCCGGAACGATCTCGTCATGGGTAAATCAGTCGCCGGTAGGAGCGGCGCAATTTCGCATGGTTGCCGCATTTGGAAGCGGAGCTGCGGGCGAAGCGGTTGGTTTCGGGATCGATAACGGAAATGTTCGCGTCTATCATCATACTGATACCTTTGATTGGCAGACGGGCGTGCCTATAACACCCAGTTCATGGACATTTCTCGCCTACACCTGGGACGGAACGACAGAGAGGCTCTACAAAAATGGTTCGCTTGCGGCGAGTCGGGCAAGGAACTTCAATTTTGTTAACACAGGCTATGCCCGCATCGGTTTCGGATTCATAAATGATCCGTCAGTATTCTTTGCTGGACAGATAGACGAACTCTCGACCTTTAACCGAACACTTGATGCCGCTGAGATAGCTTCGATCTATAACGCGGGCAGTCTCGGAATGTGCCGAAACTGTACGCCGGCGCCGGCGAATATGACGCAGTGGTGGCCGGGCGACGGCAGTGCGGACGATATTCAGGGTCCGACATTCGAAAACGGCACGCTCAATGGCGCGACATTTGCGCCGGGCCTTGTCGCTCAGGCGATTAACTTTGACGGCGTCAACGACAACGTCGACATAGGCGGAACCCCGATCGAACTTGCGAGCGCTCCATTCACCGTGGATTTCTGGATGAAGACACCGGATGCGTCGCATTCTACCCATGCCTATCTGATGGGCAAGAGTCATCCCGACGGCGGTCTGGGCTGGGATATACGAGTCGCCAACAATGCGATCTCAGTCGTTGGTGTTAACGGTTGGGCCGTTAATATCACTAGTAACGCGTCGATTACAGCTAATTCATGGCACCACGTTGGCGTGATCTCAAACGGCAGTACTGTCGAGCTCTATATCGACGGCGTGCTGAAAGGCTCATGCCCTAGAGCCGCGATCTCGTCTACAGCCAATCCTATGCGATTTGGCTTTACGACGAATTTTGGCGGCTTGGCATTTCATGGTTTGTTGGACGAGATCGAAATATTCGACCGCGGCCTGACACAGCTTGAGATTCAAGCCATCTACAACGCTGGAAGTTCAGGCAAATGCAAACCTGTGTGTACGCCTTTGCCATTGAACGGTGTCAGTTGGTGGAATGCGAGCGGAAATCCAAATGACACCTTTGGAACCAATAACGGAGTTCTCCTGAATGGCGCGGGCTACGCGACGGGAAAAGTTGGTCAGGCATTTGATTTCAGCGGTACCAACGATTACCTGCAAGTGGCAACTCCGGTAGGACTGCCGGTCGGTGCGACCCCAAGGACGATGATGCTGTGGTTCAAAACACCGAACTCCTGGACCGACACTTATCCGCTCATGATGCAGTATGGCGGCACATCCCCATCTACGAAGTTTGGACTGATGGCAGTCGATGTGGGAGGTCGTAAGCTTTACTTCTGGGGTGAAAATAATGACCTGGTAGGGAATACGGTATTGCAGCCAAACACCTGGTATCACGGTGCAGTCACCTATGACGGCTCCACCGTCAAATTATACTTGAACGGCCAGCCGGAAACGTCGCAGGCCAAATCGCTCAACACCTTCAGCGGCAGTGATTTTACACTTGGCCGCTACGGCTCAAATTCTGCGATCACAGGCGAGTGGAACGGCTTAATAGACGAAGCAGTGATCTTCAGTCGCGAGCTTTCGCAGGCCGAAATTCAGGCCGTGTTCGATGCAGGAAGTTCCGGCACGTGCGAGCCTGTCGCAACGCCGCCGCCGACTGCTACACCCACCTTGACCCCGACGCCGACCGCAACGCCGACAGATTCCCCGACCGCAACGCCAACAGCAACGCCGACGCCGGAGCCGACATGCGCTCCGCCGCCAGCCGGAATGATCGCCTGGTGGCCCGGTGACGGAAACGCCAATGACATTCAGGGACCGACCTTTGAGAATGGCACGCTCATCAACGGCGCGGCCTATGCCGCGGGTATGGTGGGACAGGCATTTAGTTTTGACGGGATCGATGACAGCGTTGTCGTTCCCAGTACTACGATACTGGAGCCGAATGCTCTAACCCTAGACGCATGGATCTTTGTCGATGCTGGGGCGCCGCCCAGCGGAAACTACGGCATCATCGGCAAGTACTACAGCGTGGGTGGTCTGCGAGGCTACGAAATTTTCATAGACAATGGAAAACTCGTGCTTCGTGCGAATTCTACCAATCAAACATACGCGATCTCCACAAATGATGTGATCTTCGGCCAGTGGAATCATGTGGCTGCCACTATAGACTCCTCGTCGAGTTATTTATACATAAACGGAAACCTGGAAGGTTCCGGAGCGGGAGTCCCCGCCATCGAAGCGACAAATCAGCCCTTTGTCATCGGCGCGAGGGGCGGTGATATTTCGCCCGGCGCATACTTCATCGGCAGGATCGACGAAGCTGAGGTTTTCAGCAGGGCTCTTTCGGGAGCGGAAGTATCGGCTATATTCAACGCAGGGAGTGCTGGTAAATGTCGCACGTGCACGCAGCCGCCGCCGGACATGGTCACCTGGTGGCCGGGCGACGGCAATGCGAACGATATTCAGGGGCCAACCTTCGAGAATGCCTCTCTTATGAACCATACGAACTATGCCCCTGGCATGGTCGGCCAGGCATTCAGCTTTGATGGTGCGGACGACTATCTTGAAGTACCACACTCAGCAGAACTGAACCTGACCGGAGGATTTACGTTGGACACGTGGTTCAAGCAAAGGACTGCAGGTTACGGCGTCCTGTTTTCGAAGGGGGATTACAACGGTACGGCATCTATCACTTCGTATGGCCTGCAAATTGATCCCGACGGCTCGCTTAACGCCGCGTTATATGGGACATTTCCCGAGGATAATTTGACCACCGCACCCGGTCTTGTCACGACAGGCCTGTGGTATCACGTTGCTCTCACGTGGGACGGTACATACGGCCCCGCGAATAATGTGAAATTGTACCTTAACGGAAATCTTGTTCAATCCTGGACAAAATCCGCAACGCCTCTCCACGTCACGACTCAATCGCTAACGCTCGGGTCGATGAAACCACCGACATATTACGGCCATCTTGACGGACTGATCGATGAGCCCGAGATCTACAGCCGAGCTCTCTCCGCAAGCGAAATCGCGGCAATCTACATCGCTGGAAGTGCAGGCAAGTGCCGGACCTGCACAACAGCACCGGCGAACATCTATTCCTGGTGGAAGGCAGAGAATAACGCAGACGATTCCGTAGGTATGAATGACGGAACTATGACGAACGGAGCCACGTTTGCCTCGGGCATGGTCGGGCAGGCGTTTAGTCTTGACGGCAGTAACGATGTGGTTCGTGTTGATCATCAGCCAAATATAAGCTTTGCCGCCAACGAACCGATGACCGCCTATATGTGGGTTTATCCAACAGCCTTGCCCGATACTCACCTTCTGGGCAAACGAGGCACGTGCTATGACGCAGGCCAGAGTGCCAATTATCAACTAGGATACGGTATTAGTACCGGTTTGAATTTTAATGCAGGCGGAAATGTTCTGTCGACAGGGATCCCGCTTTTGCTGAATACGTGGCAACACGTAGCGGTCACCGCGGACGGAGCCAATTTGCGGTTATATATGAATGGGCAACAAGTCGGATCTGCTGCCGGAACGCTCGGACCGGAAACAACCGCTCCGCTTATGATCGGCGGGGCATGTGATGGCGTGGGTGCGACATTTCCGGGGCGGCTAGACGAAGTGACTGTCGTCGGAAGGGCAATGTCCGCGATCGAGATACAGGCGATCTACAAAGCCGGCAGTGCCGGTATTTGCCCGGCGACCACGGTACAAACATCGACAGCGGTTTCTTCATCGGCGAATCCATCAGTTTACAGCGATAGCGTGACATTTACCGCGACGGTCTCGCCTATCCCGTTGGGAGGCACCGTTCAGTTCAATATCGACGGAGCGGATGTCGGCGTGCCGGTGACTATCAATGGCTCCGGGCAGGCTGCCTTTATGACATCGTCGCTAACGGTCAATGGCGGGACGCCGCACACCATAACGGCAAGCTACTCAGGCTTTGATGTGTATGTGGCGAGCACCGGGTCGCTCATACCGGGGCAGACGGTCAATCCGGCGCCCTCGACCACGACGATCAACTGTGCACCGGGAACGTTTGTTTACACGGGTTCGCCGATCACACCGTGCACGGCGACAGTAACGGGAGCGGATCTCAACACAACGGTTCCGGTCACCTACGCCGGGAACATGAACGTCGGGACGGCGACCGCGAACGCGTCATATCCCGGCGGGCCGAACCACTCGGCAAGCGTCGCGACGGAGGTGACGTTCCAGATCACCCCCGGGCCGACGGTCACAACGATCACGGGAGACATTAATGATCCGTCGGTCTATGGCGAAACGATTACGGTGAACTTCACGGTCGTCGCACCGGGAGGAGGTACCCCGACCGGGAATGTCGTGATCACCGTAAGCGGCGGAGCGGAAACGTGTACAGGGACGGTCGCGGCAGGCTCGTGCAGTATCCAGCTCAACGGGATCGGGGCACGTACTGTGACGGCGATATACGCCGGAGGCGGCAACTTCCTCGGGAGTTTGGATACCGAGGCCCATACCGTTAACAAGGCCGATACGACAACGGCGATCATATCTGACAACCCCGATCCGAGTGCCTTTGGGCAGAACTACACGGTCGTGTTCTCAGTAGTTGCAAACTCGCCGGGAGCGGGAACGCCTACGGGAACTGTTTCGGTAAGTGACGGCACGAACAACTGTTCGGCGACGGTCGCCGTGGGGCAGTGCGTGCTTCCTAGCACATCGCCGGGATCTAAGACGCTGACGGCAAACTATCCGGGCGATTCCTTCTTCAACGGCAGCAGCGATACCGAGGCTCATCAGGTCGATAAGGCCAATACGACGACGACAATAACGGCGTCGCCGGTTGGCCCGAGCGTGTTCGGCCAGAGCGTGACGTTCACGGCGACGGTCGCGGTAGTGTCGCCGGGAGCTGGATCGCCGACCGGAACTGTGAGCTTTAACATCGACGGCAACCTTTACTGTGTGAACACGCCGGTCAACGGATCGTTCGAGGCGTCTTGTACACAGGCGGGACTGCCGGGACTTCCGGCGGGAGTGAGGAACGTGGTCGCCATATACAACGGCGACGCGAACTTCAACGGCAGTGCGGGAACGCTGAACTACACGGTGAACAAGGCGAACACGACGACGGTGATCACTAATGACACGCCCGACCCGTCGATTGTCGGCCAGACATACGCGGTGCATTTCGCGGTCGAGGCAACTGTCGGAACTCCCGAGAGGTCGGCTAAAGTTCCGGCGTTCGGGACACCCACGGGCATGGTTACCGTCTCAGATGGAGCAGGAAATACGTGCACGGCGTCGGTGTCTGCCGGGACATGCAGCCTTACATCCACAACGGTCGGTGAGAAGTCGCTCGTAGCCCAATACTCCGGTGACACAAACTATAACGGCAGCATATCCGTACCGGAATCCCACTCGGTGATGCTTTTGATGGACGGGCGGGTAATGAGGGCCGATACAATGGAGCCGCTCGCAGGCGTCATAATGACGATGACCGGGTACGATGTGCAGAATCGGGGTTTTGTCATTACAACCACGACCGATCCTCTCGGCTATTACAAGTTCGAGGGTTACTGGTATGGCGACTGTACGATCGCACCAGGCGGCTTGGGCAAGGTCTACGAGCCCGTAAGCCGCAGTTATGAATCGGTGGTCAGTAATCACACCGGCATTGATTTCTTCGCATACGATGATGGAACAATGCCAAGAGAACTAAGCCTGCCTACTGTTTACGTAACGCCGGGAGATCCTATTGCGATACCAGTTACGCTTGAGAGTCTTGGGAACGAGGCGTCTATCGCCTTTACGGTCGGCTATGACTTCAACCCGTTCGCTGCTCCTCCAAGCGTGACGTGCGGAGCCGATGCACCCGGATGTGCCTTGACCGTTGATATATCGATACTCTGCAAGATAGGCATAACCGTTGTGCCGGGCGAGGCACTCACGGCGGGGCCGAAACGGCTCGTGACACTAACATTCCAAAGCCATCCGATAACGACAGGTCCGAATTCGCCGTTGGTGTTTGAGATCGCGGAGCCGACTCAGTTGGCGATTCTTAACTCGAGCGGAGACCCACTTCCGGTCTCATTGAAGAACGGCATGATCGTTTTCGCCCTTGGTATCGAGGGTGATGTTACCGGCCGAAATGCCGGCGACGGCGTCGTCGACTCTACCGACATCGTTCTGGTCAGGCGGTTCATTGCCGGCTTAGAGACGGTCGCCCCTGAGTACAATGAGTTTCAGAGAGCAGATACGGCGCCCGCCTATTCAAAGGGTGATGGTTCGATCGATGCCACGGACGTGATCCAGGCCCGACGTTACGCGTCCGCACTCGATCCTCCGCAGGCTGCGGGTGGACCGGGAATTCCGTTACCGCCGCCGGGAACTCTAGCACCGCGAAATCCGGATAGGGAACGGACCCGGATGATCGGAGTTGGTACGATCGAGGCCGCGGCAGGTAGCCGGATAACACTTCCTGTTGAAATCAATGCAGAAGGCGATGAAACGGCTGTTAGTTTGACTTTTAAGTATGACCACACAAAGCTGAGCGGTCCGGACGTAGTTCTTGCCAATGGCCAATCGGGTGGAATTCTCACTTTTGGGGCGAGAGAGCCTGGTGTTGTCCGGCTACTTGTTGAACCAAGCGAAACTTTTGGATCTTCATCAACGAAGGCTATTCCATTGGTACTTGTCTCATTCGACGTTCTTGAGACGGCTGCGTCGGGAGAAACCCCGGTTGAGATTGAGGATCTGGTCGTCTCGGACGCAAACGCCCGGATCCTGACTGCGTCCTCTGTTTCAGGGATGGTATCGATCTCGGGACCGAATGCTGCGGGTGTTGAAGTGAGCGGTCGAGTGATGACGGCCGATGGCCGCGGCATCAGAAATGCAATCGTTCTGATCGTAGATCATGACCGCAACATTCGAGCGACAACGACCGGTTCATTCGGCCACTACCGCTTCCGCGGTGTTCCGCCGGATGCCTGGTACCTGCTCAGGGTACAAGCGAGGAGGTTCCGCTTCATTCCACGCCGGATCCACGTTACCGGCCCGATGACGGATGTCGACCTGATCGCTCTCGAGTGAGCGATATTTTGTTGAGGAGGAAAATTAGGCGGCTCGCTAGGGCCGCCTTTTTTGATGCGGGTTATAATCAAACTGCAATGAGCGTACCGAGAATTTCGGCATCTTCGTATTCAAACACCGCTCCGTTGGTCTGGTCGTTTCTCTACGGCAAGAACCACGGAAAGGTTGAGATCATACTCGACAACGCTCCGGCCCGCTCTGCCGAACTTCTCGCCCAGGACCGTGTCGACGCGGCTTTGGTTCCTGTTATTGCCTATCAAACGATCGAACGGGTACGGCTGATACCGGAAGTGTGTGTAGGTGCTAAACGCCGCGTGCGGAGCGTTTGTCTTATTACCAGAGGCGAAGATCTTGCCGAAGTGAAAGGCGTCGCACTTGACGTTTCGTCGAAGACATCGGTCGCACTGACCAAGATCATCTTCCGCGAGTTCATGGGTTTCGAGCCGCGTTGGGCAGATGCGCAGCCAAATCTAGACGAGATGCTTTCACATTCAGATGCCGCGCTTCTCATCGGTGACCCGGCACTCGCACTATCTGAGCCATCGGAAGAAAGTGATCTAAAGTTTAGGGTATTTGACCTTGCGGAACTTTGGTACCACTACACCGGGCTTGGTTTTGTCTTTGCAATGTGGATGACACGACGATCGAGGATCCCGATCAATTTCGCCGACGCACGTGACGAAGGTATCTCACACATAGGCGATATTGCGGCGAATTACGCGTCCGAGATCGGGCTTGATAGAGATGCTATGAAGGAATATTTGAGCTCTAATATTTCCTATTCTTCCGATGATTCAATGCAGAAGGGTATGGAACTGTACTTCGAACTTGCCTACAAAAACGGCCTGATCGAGTCCGTTCGGCCGCTGGAATTCTTGTAACAAGGTGTGTTTAGTCGGCCGGTCGATCGATAAAGGGATTTTCGGAAAGTATTCCTGCGATATCATTTCCAAGGCGTGACGCCATTTGCCCGTCTGTCCGTTCCATCAACTCTTGCCACTTTGCGAACATAATACGGCGGCAATCCTGACCTTCTACGCGGTTCTTGAACTCGAAGCTGACCGATTCCCAAAAGGACACATCATAGATCAACCAGTAGAGTATCTCAGTCCGATCTTGCGTCACGCGACGCGATAACTCGAGGCCGCGTTCTGTGGCGATGTAGTGGTAACGGTCTCCATCAAATTCGACATGCGGAGATCCATCATCGCGACGTTCCGTCAGGAACGTGTATCTACCGGTCTGCGGGCGAAAGCGCTGGCACATTCGGTCGTATTCGCGGGCGAGTTCCTCGAGTTCGGCAATCATTGTCACAAGTTGGGGGCTATCGATCGTTAATCTTACCAGTGATCGGCGATTGGCTGTTTCAACGCCTCATACAGGACCTTGTTGACGATCTTACCGTCGTTTTCTTTCAGATGATCGATAAATATCAGGCAGGCGTGGATCCGTTTGTCGATGTCTTTGATATTACCGAGGAAATAGAGCATCGACCGCTGCTTGCCTGCCGTTAGTGCATGGAATAGCCGATCGCCATCAGCATCCTGATTCAACACCTCACGAAACTCCTCCGGCATTGGCATTCCGTATTTGCTCTCATCCCGGGCCAGTTCGACTGCTACTGTATCACCGGCCGCAATGCCGAGAGCATCACGCTTTTTCTTATTGACGATTATGTAAAAGATCTCGCCCCAGGGCATCAACGCGCACTGGAAAGGCTCGCTTCCGTTTATCGAGCAAAGGACCCTACGGGTTTTGCCGTCAGTCGGAAATTTCTCGGCGATCTTCTTTGAGATAACCAGAAAATGCCATCCTGACGTCGGAAACGAACGTGCGAGTTCGGCTTTGAATTTTTGTGATCCAGAAGATTTCGGCATTTCAACGTTTCCGGACAAGCCCTGAGCGGGCAGACGTTACCACCTTCATCGCTGCATGCTGCAGATGATAGTCGAATTTGCCCTCCGATCGTTTCAATACCTCTATGCCGACTAGCGATCTAGCAATTCGTTTGTCGATGTCTTTCACAAATACGATCAGTTTTAACATCAGCCGCTGATCGCCCGGTGAGAGCTTATTAAAAAGGGCGTCGCCCTCGGGATCCTGCCGCAGCACCTCGGCAAACTCCTCGGGCATCGGCATCCCGAATCTACTCTCGTCTCTCTCAAGCTCGATGATCACATTGCTGCCGACCGCAAGGCCGAGCTTGTCTCTCAGCTTTTTATTGAGCGTGATGAAATAGTCACCTTTACTCGGAAAAAGCGAACAGTTGAATGTCTCGGTGCCGGCCAACCTGCAGATCACACGGCGGAGATTTCCCTTAAAGCCGAAATGAGCTACCTCCGCCTTTGGCACACGCAGAATGTGCCACGGCGGCGAGCTGTCGGTGATCTCGACCCTTGAGCTGAACTTAGTTTTCGTCAAACACGATCCTCTAACTCTGCGGACCTTGCCTCAAAGGCCCCACGACCGCAAAAAAACAAAAAGATTTGCTAAGATTATAGTCGAATGAAGATCGATATTCAGCCTATTCTGGACAAAGCCCTTGCGGGCGAACGCCTATCTGCGGAAGATTGCACCGCATTGCTTGAATCAAACGACATCGCCCGTATTGGTGTTGCCGCGGATGAGATCCGGCAGCGTAAGAATCCCGGCGACGTTGTAACATACATCATCGACCGCAACATTAATTACACCAACGTTTGCAACGTGGTCTGTACATTCTGCGCGTTCTACCGTCGTCCGGGAAAGCCCGACACTTACGTGCATTCGATGGACGAGATCTGCGCTCGGATAGACGAAACTATCGACCTCGGCGGCACGGGAGTGCTGATGCAGGGCGGATTGCACCCGGAATTCAATATCGAGTGGTACGAGAATTTACTCTCGACCCTTCACGCGAAATATCCCAAATTTCAGCTCCATTGCTTTTCTCCGCCGGAGATCCACAATATTCACCTGATCAGCGGGCTCGATTACGTCACCATAATGCAGCGGCTCAAGGACGCCGGCCTTAACTCAATGCCCGGCGGCGGTGCCGAGATACTCGACGACGAGGTTCGACGCCGTGTCTCGACAAAATGCACGTCGCAGGAGTGGCTCGACGTAATGGAAGCGGCCCATCAGGTTGGCCTGCGAACGACCGCGACGATGATGTTCGGCATAGGCGATAAGGTCGAACACCGCGTCAATCATCTGCAGAAGATACGTGACCTGCAGGACCGCACGGGCGGATTTACTGCATTTATCTCATGGACATTCCAACGCGAAAACACCGCATTGGGCCGCAAGATCACCGAAGAGCCGACCGGCATCGATTATCTTAAGATGCTCGCCGTCGGCCGTCTGTTCCTCGATAACGTCCAGCACATTCAGGCGTCGTGGCTGACCCAGGGCATCAAGCTCGGCCAGGTCGCACTGCGCTTCGGGGCTGACGATATGGGCTCGATCATGATCGAGGAGAACGTCGTTTCGGCGGCCGGCGCCAACAACGAAGCCAACGAACGCGACCTTCGATACCAGATCCGCGAAGCCGGCTACATCCCGCAGCAGCGTGACATTCTTTACAACTACATCAATCGCGAAGGCGTCGACGACCTCGATCAGAAGCAATCGATGCCTCTAAAGCAGCTTAGCGTGACGTTTGCCGATTAAGATGGCAGCCCTGTCAAACTCCGATTCTTTCGCACCAGACAATGTTTACCATGCCAATGACAAAAACACGCCCGTACGACGCTGCATCCTATCTAAAGACCGAAGAAGAATGTGCACTTTATCTTCAGGCTGCTATCGACGAATCTGACAGCGACCCTGCATTGATCGTTGCCGCCCTCGGCGACATTGCCCGTGCGCGTGGAATGATGCAGTTAGCGAGAGAAACGGGGCTTTCCCGCGAAGGCCTGTACAAAGCGCTTTCGCCCGAAGGGAACCCTAGCTTTGCCACTATTGCGAAGGTAGTAGAAGCCCTCGGACTCAGGTTGCACGCATCTGTGGCGAAATGAGAGGGATAATTACCGGTAAGTATCTGCCGGAACCAAGGTAAAACATTAACTGACATCGCGCTCCGAGACTAGTCGTAAGAACGCGATTGAATCTGTGTTTCCTGTTTACTTGCGTCGCCTATGGGACTGTCAATAAGAATGCTCTCGATTTTATACTTGGTAACATTCATGATGCTTTCATGCGCCAAGAATATCGATACGGTCACCGTTGAGCCCATTGAAAGAGCAATTATGTCAGTTTACGGAGACTCCTGTCCCGTATTCGAAGATGATCTGGTTACTACAGCGGAAAGGTCAGTTTTTGATGATTGCGATTTACGAAGAAATCCTCAAGCGTTTGACGGGAAACTGGTGAGACTTAAATCAACTTATAGATTTATGATTCACGGAGCTTATTTGAGCGGTGGGAGGTGTACTGAACTTTCTAACGACGTTTTGAACACAGTATCCGTCGGTTTTGAAAGTGAACGGGATTTTGAGTACCTAAGATCTTTTCATTTCAAACCTGTTGATCTGATCGCGGTAGGAAGATTCTCATTCGTGCAACCAAATAGGGAAAGCGACACGATTCATGACAATACTCCGTTCCACTTTAGCCTAATCTGTTTGGAAAAGGCTTCTGCCGCGACCTCGCTTAAATGACAAATTCATTTTTCTTGTCAACATGTCAAGAAAACCATACAATCGAATTATGAAAAGCTTATCCGTCGGAGAATTTAAGGCCCATTTTTCTGAAGTGCTCGAAAAGGTGCAACAGGGCGAGAGCGTTGGCGTTTTGTATGGCAAAAGCAAAAAGCCGGTTGCCAAACTTGTTCCGATGAATGACTCAAAGCCTCGTAAGAAAAAACGCAAGCTTGGTATCTGGGAAGGTAAGGTAAAGGTCAAGTTCGCTCCAAACTTTAAGATGACTGACGAGGAGTTGCTGGATCTTCGCGGATAATGCATTACCTCCTCGATACTCATACTTTTCTCTGGGTATTAACCGACCAAAGCCGGTTGCCAGCCCGAGCTAAACATATCATCGA
>CAYSMU010000007.1:1214-3604 GCA_964432145.1 uncultured Chloracidobacterium sp. | reverse complement strand
AAGAGGTTTATCTGAGTGCAGTTAGTCTGTGGGAAATAGCTATTAAATTGCGTTCTGGGCGGCTTGATGTCGGTGGGCGATCTGCGACTGATGTTTTGGAAGAGGCGAGAAATATGAACCTCCATGTTATTCCTCTCGAACCCGATGAAGCAGCGACTCACGGCAGTTTAACAGAAGACTCCCACTTCGACCCATTCGACCGCATGCTCATCTGGCAGGCTATGCAACGCGACATGGTACTTATCAGCGGCGATCTTGAATTTGAGAAGTTCAAGTCCGACGGGTTGCGATTATTGTGGAAATGAATATTATATTCGCGATCAACTATTGAGAAGAAAAATTATGCACTCACACAAGCGAACAATGCGCGGCTTACTGCAGATCCTGATCTTATTCGCACTGGGCGTTACGTCGATTTTCGCCGGCGACTGGTCGAACACCATCGCGGTGGTCGAGCTCGATGGCAACATGTATTCGATCGAGAGAAACGGGGCACTTTACCGAACCGACCTGGGTTCCGGAAAATGGATCCAGGTCGGCAAAGCAGAGTTCGGCAATACAAAGCTGATGGTCGCCGGGCTGAGAAACCTCTTCACCATCGAGGGCGACGGCAGCCTTTATCGGATCGACCCGTCCAACGGAGCATGGACCCGCATCGGAAAGACCGGGGAGTGGCGGAATACCATTGCCGCTACTTTTGTGGGCCAAGGTTTGTTTACCGTCGAGTCAGGCGGTGCGATGTACGGAACGAATCCTATCTCCGGTCAGTGGGCCCAGGTAGGCAAGAGCGAATTTGGGCGAACAAAGCGAATGTTCGGCGGCACGAACGTACTTTATACTCTGGAATCCGACGGCAGCCTTTATGTCGTGAGCCCAACGAGTGGAGTTTGGACTCGTGTTGGTGACGCCGGCGCGTGGAAGAATACCATTGCCGGAACGCTTATGGGCGGGGTTCTTTATACTGTTGAGTCCAGTGGAGCTCTCTTTGCAACCAATCCGCTTACCGGGGTTTGGAAACAGATCGGTAAGGCGGAATTCGGCAGGACCAGGTTTCTCTTCAGCTCAAATGGCTCGCTTTACACACTCGAAAATGGAGGCCTCTACCGTGTGAACCCTTCGACCGGAGCATGGGTAGCGATCGGATAAACCGTAACGAGCAGCCGGGTCGGAATATCTCCCGAGTCAAGAAATCCTCAACTCCACTGCCCTATCGTGGTTATGGCGGGAAGGATTGCCCGCGACCAAAAATAATCGTAATGGAGAAGGAAAATGCGGATTAGAAAAGAGGATGTTCAAGTCAAAATGGAGATTCCCGGGGCAGTCATCCGGCAGCAGACCGAATTCGGCGATGTGACCGGCTATGACAAGATCAGCGGCGAATATTTTTCTCTCTCAGCGGGCGTGGATACGACGCCGCTTTTTCAGGGTCTGAACGGTAACGCTTGCCAGTGTCCGCACTGGGGCTATGTATTGAGCGGCAGTCTTACTACAACTGGCGCGGATGGAGGGCGCGAGACCGTCAACGCTAATGACCTTTTCTACTGGCCGCCGGGACACAACGTCAAGGTTGACGCTGACGCCGAGATAGTCATGTTCAGCCCGCAACGCGAGCATACCCATGTCATCGATCATATGATCGAAATGGTCAAAGGCTGATCTCTAACTCGACTTTCCCAATTCGAAAGGTCCTTTCCAGGTATTTTAATACCCGACGTTCTGTGTGCGACCGGCCAAAAACATTTATGCTTTGCCGTAATTAATCCTTGACATTCTCTAAATCGCGATGTAGTGTGGAGATATCATTTATGCCTAAGCATAAATGTAGTACAAATAACTATCATCGTAATAGATATTAGGAGAAAAATGATGTCAGAGAAATTAGTAGAAGCGGTAAAGAGCAAATACGGAGCCGTGGCGACGAGCAACCTGTCGTCCGAACAGAACGGGGTCAAAGCGATCGCGGAGGCGTTCGGGTATACACCCGATGAATTGGCGTCCATCCCGGCTGAAGCAAATATGGGCCTTTCGTGCGGCAATCCGACGGCGACAGCAAACCTAAAACCCGGCCAGGTCGTCGTTGATCTCGGCAGCGGCGGCGGACTTGATGTCTTTCTCGCCGCACAAAAGGTCGGACCGACCGGTAAGGCTATCGGGATCGACATGACACCCGAAATGATCGAGCTCGCTGAACGAAACGCGGCACGGGCAAACGACGGCAAAGGTTATACGAATGTCGAGTTTCACCTTGCAACGATCGACAAACTCCCGTTGCCGGACGCATCTGTCGACATTGTGATAAGCAACTGTGTAATAAACCTCGCTCCGGACAAGAATACGGTCTTTCGTGAGATCGCCCGTGTTCTAAAGCCGGGCGGAGGCCTGGCGGTTAG
>CAYSMU010000007.1:0-1204 GCA_964432145.1 uncultured Chloracidobacterium sp. | reverse complement strand
CACGGTCAACGGGGTTCTGGTAATAAGCGAGATTTACGTCGGGTGTATCGCGGGTGCGATCACCATCGACGATTACAAAAAAGGGTTGATCGACGCGGGCCTGACCCACGTCGAGGTGATCGATTCGGGAGCGGACCTGAACGCGTACGCCAAGGCCGAGAATACCGCAGGCTGTTGCTCACCGCCTGCCGAACAGGCGCAGTCTGCGACGGCATCGTCATGCTGCTCGCCCGCACCGGTTTCGATTTCGAGCGGGTGCTGTGAGCCTGAGGCTGATGTCGCAAAAAATGAAGCTCTTCACGACGAGCTTGTTGCTTTGCTGCGAAAGTATGACGTGAATGACTATGCTGCCAGCGTCAAGATCTTTGCGGCAAAGGCACCGGCTGCCTAAAAGGCTTCGCTATCCGACGCAGAGATCGAAACCGGTCACTTCAGTCGGAGACATTAATACACTAAGCGTCGATCCGTCCGGGGCACGGAATATCTTACTTGCCTTTAATGTCTGACAAACTTAGGCGGATCGACGCTTGGGCGCACGCGATCGTGTCTGCCAAGCTCAGACCAAAGCTCGTTCTAAGATAGTGCCAGGTCGTGGCTGAGAGGTAGTAATTGATATTTGTCGCCGCCAGTTTTCGTTCCTTTGCTGACCGCTGCGGGGCGATCTCGTTTATGATCTTCTCTACCGCCTTCCATCGATCTACCGCCACGCTCGCCCTAACCCGCTTGAATATCTCAGTATGCAGGGTTGCCTCGACGAGGGCGGAGCGCCTTTCAAAACCGCGATAGAGAATTGATGGAAAACCGACAAGCTCGTCTATCGACGCCGGAGCGGCCGGCGGCTGCATTTGTTCTGCGACCGCTGCTGCGACTGCATCCAGAAAGTCATCTCTGGTCGCAAAGTAGCGAAAGATCGTTCGCTCTGACATGCCTGCCTGCTTAGCAACGGCCCTGACCGTTAGGTCCGTCACACCTGACGATTCAAGCAGCTCGATCGCCGTAGTGAGTATCAATTCTCGTGTCGCGTCGGCGTGCCTGTCCTTTAGTGAAATTTTGCTTGACATAGTCGCTGTCATTATGTCATAGAGTCTGACATCTTGATAATCAAGATATCATAATACATAGGAGAATTGCAATGAAAAAAGAAGCAACTATCGTAAAAAATGGAGAGGGTACCGCCCTGCCGGTATTGGGCTGTGAGGTCCGA
>CAYSMU010000006.1:0-19820 GCA_964432145.1 uncultured Chloracidobacterium sp. | reverse complement strand
GCGGTGAAGACCCGGGTACGAACGTTAGCATTGATATCAAATGCGGGGAGAGTGATCGCACCTGTTGAGTTCGTATAGTCAATTGTACGGGAGGGGTTTTCATTGTTTCTGATTATCCCTGAAACATTAAAGTTTAGTCTCTTGTAGCTCCAATTGCTCCTTACCCTGTAGTTTGTGTAGTTGTAATTGGAAAGACGGATAAACGCATTGTCCGCCGAACCGTGCTCAGCATCGACAAAGATAGACCATTTATCCGATGGTCTTATTTTTGCTCCTACGAGAAGAATATGAGCCGAGTTCTCTTCCTCATCACCACCAACGGTAACTGTATTGAACGTATTCAAGGGACGGTTGACAAGATCGTCCATTATTCGGTTGACGTGGGCGAGGGCTACCTTCCTGTGGGTGAAACGATACCCAAGATTGAAACTGAATTTGTTGCTAAATTGATAGTCACCTTCGAGAGTGTTTGTAAAACGCTTGAAGCCATACGAAAACCAGTACAAGGTTCTCGTGTCCAAATATGAAACCCCGGTCAAGCCGGCTACAAAGGGAGCTCCAACTGCCGGACAGAATCCGGACACGCTTACTACCTGACAACGGGCGGTAAAATTCTGATAATAATCAGTGTCGCCAAAACTGTTGTATTGGTCAAACGTGAAGGTATTAGATAGTCTGAAACTGTCATTAACTGCATACGTTAGACCGATGTCTCCACGGGATTGTGGCCGTTTTGATCCGCCAATGATGTTGTAACGGTCAGCATCAACGAATAAGTTCGGTGAGTTACCAGTTGACCCAGAGGTGCCTGTATATCTGAGTTGGCCGTCCCAACTGACATTTTCAGCGATACCGAACGTATTGTCAGTATTCGAGTAGATGAACCTGCCTGTGAGATCCAGTTTTTGGGCAAAAGTTCGCTGTATCGTGAAAATCCCGTATTGCGTGTCGCCATCGGTTGGGTTGTGTTTTTCCAGCCGATTAATAAAATTGACATCCGTTGGAGATATGCAGATCCCAAAGAAGCAACTTCCGGCAACACCGACTTGACGTGATTCGATAAGGAATTTTCCTCGGTCCCGGAAACGACGCATGCCACCGGTAAGGGTAACTTTGAACCCCGCCAGTTTAGAATCAAATCCGGCTCGAAAATCGTCCGCATCCGAATTGAGTTTTTCAACGATCGGAAAAACGTCTCGCGTTCGATAGGAAGAGCCTCTGTCACCAGTTGCTCTGTTGAAAGAAGCCCCGAAACGAAGGCGAAATGTTTCCCTCTCAGGAAAAAGTGTCAGATCAAAATCGCCAAAATTGCGGCGGGTGTCAGACAGATGATATCCAAGGGTCAAATTGTTAACTCGGTTTATCAATTTTACCTGACGGACGTTTGCATCAAATCTGTAAGCTCCGGCTTTATCCATCCCCACGCGAATGAAGCCCGAAGGATCCGCACTCCACCCAGACGTAGTGACCGAAAGATTGTCGAAAACCTTTCCTTTGCCGTCTTCGGCTTTCATCCGGAAACTTGAATTCCAAAGACGGAAACCAGGCCGGTAATTCAAGTCACTCCTGAATTTTTCGTCGCTCCCGTCAAATCGCAGCCCGCGGAGCCCAACCTCGATCATTGATGTCACAGTATATCCGCCAAAGGTGGTAGTATCGCCTGACGGGGTCGATGTCGGCGTCTGTGAGTAAAGAGAGTTCGAAGAAAACAGTAAGCTTACAGTCAATAAGATGATGAATAAGATCCTGTTTCTCATGACAGCCTCTCCTTTTGTTCTTTCTACTTTGCTAGTCATATAACCTCCACTTATTCATTACTTAAAGAATACACTGCTCGAGTTTGACCCGTGGATCATCGAATGGCACGCGGTGCAATTCCTCTGCAATAGTGTTTTCTGATCGTGCGGGCCGCCGGTTGGGCCGTCGCCCAGCTGAGCGGTAATACCACTGTGGCATTCCAGACAAAGCTGGCGAACCTGATTTCGCTTAAGCAATCTCGGATTGGCGGAACCGTGCGGGGTATGGCAGGCAGCGCATCCCTCGACCTTCAGCGGAGCGTGTTCAAAAACGAATGGCCCCTGCTTGTCGGAATGACATTTGACGCAAGCCGCGTCCGCGCCTATACCAAGTTTGGTCTGCCTCGACTCAAAACCACCATGCGCATTATGGCAATCACTGCACTTCATAGCGCCTTCCATGACCTTGTGCCGGAAGGGCTTATTGAAGTGAGACTTCACTTCGCTGTGGCAGGCAATGCAAAGTTGTTGTTCATTGGATTTCAGCAAAGCCGGAGGAGGATCTAGAGTGGATGCCTTTCCGACTAGCGTCGTTGAACCAGCGGATGGTTTGTCCAGTGCCGGCCCGTGGGCCGAATGGCAATCGGTACATCCTACATTGTTGCGCCAGTGTTCGCCTCGGCGGAAGTTATTATGTGCTTCCTTGCCCGAGTGGCAAGCCAGACACGTTTCCGATACCGCCTTGGAATTCATAGACGCAAACGATTTGATCTTTGTCTTATCGCCGCCCGCCTCGACATGCGCTTTACCCGAGCCGTGACACGATTCACAGCCCTGGGCCTTATCTTTCCAGCTCTTAAGGTCACCCAGCTTAGCGTGTTTAGTATTCGCGTATTTCTTAAATTGGTCTTCGTGACATGCCTTACAAGTCTCACTTCCGACGAAATCGTCAGTGACAGCCGCGGCTGACTCAGGCGGACCGGTCGGGTCAAACGCCTCTGTGACTCCTGATCCTGCGGTATAACTGCCAGAAACCGCCCACACGACCATCAGCAGCGTGAAGAATGAAAGGAACAGTAGTTTTAATTTAATATTCGAAGCCATATTGCCTCCATTTGGATCAAGCGTCAGAAGGACGCCTTTATGATCTTATTGCGGTTTCGGGAGCCGCTCTGTGACCATTGTCACACGTCGGCATGTAAATATCTTCCTGCTGTCATCGACAGCGAGTTAAGATCATGAATAACGAGATCGGAACCCTTGAGAGTGACCAGTCCGCGTTCGCGCATCTCTCGCAGGGTCCTCGTTACTGTTTCACGGCTTGTGCCTATCATCTCGGCGATCTCTTCGTGGGTGAAAGAGTTGGTCAGCCGCATCGGGGAATTCGCAGGGGATATGTGTTCGCTCCAACCCAGGATCAGCTTAGCAAGCTTGACCAGGACCGGCTCCGACATTCCAAAGGCACACAGTTTTTGGTGGGCCTCTTGGTATCTGCGTCCTAACTGGCGTGCGGCGCTAAGGCACGCAGCCGTATGGGTCTCGAGAAAACGAAGGAAGTTATCTCGGGGGATGAAGCTAACATAGCACATATCTATCGCTTCGGCGGTTATTTCGTATTCGATCCCCGAAATAGCTGCGCTTAGGCCGATGACGTCTCCGGCTGCAGCCACACCGATTATCATTATCCGACCGTCCCGCGAACATGTTGATAACTTGACCCGGCCGTTACAGAGCATAAAAACTCCGTGCGCCGGTTGTCCCTCGACAAACAACGTCGAGCCCTTAGGAAAGGCCCGGGACATTTTTATTGATTCAAGCTCCCGACGATCGGCTGCGGGGAGATCACAGAAAAACTGTTCGTTGTCGAGCGTGCAGTCGAAACATCGTGGCCTTGTTCTGACATCCTCACGATCCGGGGCTCTTTGCGATGAGTTTGACATTCTATCGTCCATACGTCTTCCTGTTTAGCAACTCTTGTTCCCAAAGTCGGGAACCGTAAACTTCAATAATCTGTAGTGAAAATGGGGCCAATACAAGAGGGGTTTCTGCCGGCGCGGGTTCGGCCACTATTTTGGCGCGAAAAACCCCGCGCCGATCTTATTCTTTATCAAATCTGACCACTAGTGTCCGTCCCGCTGAGTCGGCAATGTCCACACCATTATCTTCTCCACGGAGCGTTGTATGAGAACTCACGCGGATCGGATCCGAAATCTGATGCGAGTACCTGCCGGCGACAATTCGCAATGAGATCCGCCCATCGAGCCTTTCGAGTTCAAATTGACTTAATGGTAAGCCGTTCTCGATCCAGTAATCGGTTACCCCGCTGCTGCCAGCCTCGAAAACGCCTATTCGCGTCGGCGTCCCGGAATACCTCTTATTTACGATCTCAAGTAGATCCTCCAGGCCCTCAAAACCAATAGCTTCACTCATTATCTTGTCCCCCGACGCTTGTATCTGTACCAGATACCTCAGTTAGTCTTTCTTCAAAGAGCTTTGCAGAGACCGTTAGAAAATCGTACGCGGTCACCAGACCGACCAACTTGTCGTCTTTAATAACGGGCAAGCACCCAATGCGGTGCTCCCGCATAAGCTCAAGAGCCTCGAGTGCCGATGTTTCCGGTGTGACCGTGATGAGATCCGTCTTCATCACATCGCCTACGACAAGTTGGGCCGGGCCGGTGATCTTACCGAGAGCAAAGAGTTCGAGCAGATCTCGGTGCGATACGATCCCGATCAAGTGCCCGGCGTCATCCTCCACCGGAACGTGCCTGACGTGCTTCCAGTGCATCAGGCTGGCTGCGAGGTCAAGTATATCCTCGCGTCTGACGGTGAATAGATCGACAGCCATGAACTGCTCAACGGTCTTGTAGTTATCGACCCACTCGGATCTGTTTGGTATCTCGGCAAGTTCCCATTCATGCAGCGGCATACCTTTCTCCTGATAGGACTTCATCGTTGCCGTTAGCGTCCGCATTCGCACATTCGGCTTTGCTCTTGGATCCATGGTCGCCAGGGAGTCAAGCATCCATTTCGATCCCGATGTGCTCTTCGTTACGCGGGCCTCGATGATATCGAGCAGCCTCGCACTGTCATCGGCGTTGACGCCCGCCCGCTCAAGCCCGGCTCGGGCCCTGGGGAGCAACTCCTCAAGGATGAGCCTTTCGACACGCCGGCTTTTACCATCCAGTCCGCGGATCTGGCCGTTAAGTCCGTAACGGGCTGCGTTGAAGAAATTGGACTTGGCCTCGTCAAAGGACATTTTTTTTGTAATATCGCCAAATTCTTCGGGAAGTTCGGTCATCAGCCCCAAAAAGAAGGCGGCGTTGGCCATCTCGTCGGCGATCGAAGGGCCAGCTGGCAAAAATCTTGCCTCGATCCTAAGGCCGGGCTTTCCGTGGACCACGCCGTAACAGGGCCGGTTCCATCGCCAGATGGTACCGTTATGCAATCGCCAGGCGGCGAGATTCGGAATGCCGCCGGCCGCAAGGGTTTCGAGAGAGTTCTCCTCAACGGCCTGAGTCAAGAGGATCCGAAAACGGACTGCGTCTTCTCGAAGGACCTCGATTATCGACTCGTCCACCCAACGCTCGCCGAAGTTTACCCTTGGCGGCTGATTTCTCTCTTTGTGGACAAGAGACCGGGTGTCGACCGAGTGTTGAAAGAGCGCGAGTCGTGTCTCGTGCCAGAGCCGATGACTGAGCAGGATCGGTGAATTTACTGCGGAGGCGAGGACGGGCGCGGCTATGGCTTGCGCCCAATTATAGTAACGGACAAAATCCTTTACCCCGGTTTGAAGGTGGATCTGAAAGCTCGTATTGCAGAACTCGGTAAAGGTGTCTTGGAGAGTAAGCTGAAGTTCGTCGACACCCTTGATCTGGATCAATCGGTTGTTGCCGTGGAGTTTTGTTACAACACGGTCAAGTTCGAAGTATCGCGGGTTAGGTGTTAAGTTCTCGTGCGTAAGATCCGAAAGCTGGATCGTAGGGAGAATACCCACGAGCACAACCCCTGCGCCGAATTTTGCTGCAGCGTTGCGAACTACATCGACAACTTCATTTAACTCGTCCTCCATTTCCCGGAGGCAATTGCCGGTAAAATCCCTGGGCGTCAGATTGGCCTCGAGGTTGAACTTACCGATCTCTGTCGTTAGCCTTCCGTCGCGGGCTTCCTCGATCACCTCTACCACCAGCGGCGCGGGCCGCATTGCCGAATCGACGAGAAACATTTCCTGCTCCGCGCCAATACGACGGGCATCCTCCTCGAACATTCCGCCGTCCAGCATCTGCTGAAGGGCGTGCAGATCATTCAGGACCGCCAATGTGAAGGCCCTCACCTTGGCGTCGTCATAGTCACGGTCAACCTTTTTGTCCCCCATAGGCCATTACCTCTTGAACGGACTTGTCGCGTCGTGTTTTCGCCGGCTGACGATCAGTTCTCCACCGATCCATCGTCGCCTGCGAAATCCCAATAGGTGAAAGATCTGCAGCGGGAAGAGACGGGCAACATGCGTATTGACCCGTAACGTAGACGGATCTGCCGGATCGTGACGAACGCCCGGAAGAATTGTTATCAGGTCTTGAACGTTAAGCCTGCGGAGCATCTCCGAAACAAATAGCCAAAACGTAGCGACCTGTCTTCCGATAAAGAAGCCGTCTTCTCCAAGCTTCTGGTAAAGCGGCATCAAAATAACTCCTGACTCAAGAGCCTTGACCTCCCCGTGCCGGTCGTCGGCAAGTGTTTGTCCGGATCGGATCGGATCAAAGTTTGTGAAGCCGGGGCGCATATGAAAGTCATCGTTTTCGGCAACAGGGTGACGATATCGGACCTCAAAGACCCGCGAACCTGACCGTCGTTCAAGGCGTGTTCGCAGTACAGACAAGCAAGGTATTTCTGCTTTAGTCAGGATGCCCGCATTCACCAGTGCCATCCAGACAAGGGCCTCATGGTTATCAATGGTTTCCTCTGATGTATGTTGACCGCCTTCAAATCCCAGTGTTACAGCTCCGGCATTGTTCAGATACTCAAGCATCGTTCCGTCGAGCTGCTCCTCGATACCGAGGAGTATCGTGATCGGGAATTGCCGGGCAAATCTCCGATTTCGGAGAGTGTCTCCAACTGTTGCGAACGGAATACCTCCTGCGGAAGTAGAGTGAAGGTCGACGACGTAGACCTCGTCCCTAGCGGTAATAAGGATGCTGTCGAGCAACCTATCGAGTTCGGCTAATTCCAGACGGTCCGTCGGAGATGATTCGTCAACAAAGATGGCGGCCGCCATTTCGCGTGACGTCCAACTGCGATTTAGGTCTTTCGCAATGAAGCGCTTTCCTTCGACCAGGGCGCGGGTGTTGCCGGCGAGAAAATAGACCCTGCCGCGGAACTTTACATCTCGATTGCCCAGATCCTCCGCGATCCTCTCAAGTGCGCGAACACCTGCGGCCTCATTGCCGTGTACGCCCCCAACAACGATAAGGGTCGGACCTTCCGCCTCTCCGGCAAAGGCTGCGATCAGGTGATCGCCGGCTGGCATTTGGATACTGAAAACACCGCTGTTATGTCCATCGGGTGCGGCTGCCGTCGCAAAAGCCGTAGTAGTGTTGTGCTCCCTCGTATCCATCTAATGTGCAAAATGTCCCTGATCCCGGCCCGAATGCTCGATCCGCGCCAGTAACCCGTAAATAAGAAAGAGAAGTCCGGGAATTCCGAACACCAGAAATGCGCTGCCCTGCATGACCGAGCCACTAAGCAGCGCGCCGTAGATCAGGTAAAAGGCAACAATGCTTGCGACGGATATGACACCACCCAAGAGCTCGTTTCGCCAGGCTACTATAAATCCGGCCGTCAATCCGATCGGAAAGAAGGCAAGCCCGATGTATTCACGCGGCGCAATTTCACCAATATTCATTCCCTCGCCGATGTAAAACATCGCTAGCAGCAGCAACGTCGCGAGAGCCAGCACTCGAGCGGTCCAACGGAGTGTAAATAGCGCCGCAGTTTCCAAGTCGGCTTCCTTCATTAATTTGTCCTCCCTTTCTTAGTCGTATCTATAAGACAGGGTGCAAATCGCGTTCCACTTTTCGCGCGGGTGCTTTCAACGGAAAAAGCCGGCTAGCGATCAAAATTGGCGGGCAAAAGTGAGCGTAACTGCGAGAAATTTCACACACCGCGAAGGCCAAGCCTTGATGAAACACCTGTTTTTGGTTTGGCACAACCATTGCTCTGTCGATTGGGCTGAAGGTGGGAATTGTGTCTTATTAACAATTTCCGGCCAGGTCGAGTTTGGTACGAAGAGGGAACGAGCATGAGAATTCTAATTGGCTATGATGGTACAGAGGCGGCCAAAACGGCGATCGAGGACCTGAGTCATGCCGGACTTCCAGAAACGACGGAGGCGTTTGTTATGGCAGTGGCGGAGGCATGGGAACATTCCGCCGATGAAGCGGGCGCGCACGCTCTGGCCGACGAAGGCGTAAAGCTCATTCGTGAACGGTTTCCACAGTGGCGCGTCAATGGCATCGCGGCAAGCGGTTCGCCCGCGCTGGAGCTGGTTTCGTTCGCCGAACATCTGGCTCCCGAAATGATAATTGTAGGTGAGCCCCTGCCCCCATCTGGTGACCGCGGCTTCTTTCTTGGCCAAAATACTCAAAAACTGTTGACCGACGCGGTTTGTACGGTTCGAGTCTGCCGATCGACCGTTCATCGAGATGGCGCCGCGGTCCGCATCCTCATCGGATTTGACGGCTCTCGTACGTCGCTAAACACTATTGATACAATACTTAAGCGGAAGTGGCCGGCCGGAACCAAAGTGCGTCTCGTGACCGTTGCTGACGGAGCGGTAGTGCAGGCGATCGGCCGATTTGCTCCGCAGATGACCGATGCCGTGCTCGAGGAAAAGCTGGTGCAGCAATGGGCAAACTCACTTGCGGCGCCTTTGCTTGGCAAACTTGAAGCCATCGGTATTGAGGCCAGTATTAAGGTGAGGTTCGGGAATCCAAAGACAATTCTCCCGGACGAAGCTCGTGAATGGCAGGCGGACTCGATCTTTGTCGGGCCGCATAATGCGCCCAATTCATTTGCCAGATTTTTGATCGGAAGCGTTTCGTCAGCAGTCGCCGCGAGAGCGACATGTTCTGTTGAGGTTGTCAGGGGACCATCGGCTTCCGAGTGACGATCGAGCCATTTCCAAACGGGATTGTGTGTTGCGATCACAGGTTACAGTTGCATAAATGTGACAAGTCCACTAGCGACCTCCTTCCCATACCGCCGATTTTCCAGTAAACTAGCGAGTTCGGCCAACGGCGCCGGATGGCTATGTTTGACGAGACTTTCGATGTGATCATTATCGGTGCGGGGCACGCCGGATGTGAGGCAGCCTCGGCCTCGGCGCGCCTCGGCGCCAGGACCGCCCTGGTAACGATCAATCTGGACCTGATCGGTCAGATGTCATGCAATCCGGCAGTAGGCGGAATTGCGAAAGGACATGTTGTGCGCGAAATCGACGCACTCGGCGGCATTATGGGCCGCGTTATCGACAGAACGGGGATCCAGTTCCGGCTTCTGAACCGCTCCCGCGGTCCGGCGGTTCAGTCACCGCGTGCCCAGGCAGACCGCGGCCTATACCGCACGGAGATGCGCCGAGTACTCGAAGCGACGCCCGATCTGCATCTTCGTCAAGGTGTAGTGGTGGAACTAATTGTTGAGAACAATAAGGTTGTTGGCGTCGAGATGCAGGATTCACGACGATTTGGTGCCAAGGCGGTAGTCATCGCGACGGGCACTTTTCTCAACGGAATGATCCATACCGGCCGAAAGACTTACTCTGCAGGACGTGCCGGCGAGCCGGCGTCTATAGAACTTGCGGACAGCCTCAAACGCCTTGGCTTTCCTGTTGGACGTCTAAAAACCGGAACACCGCCGCGACTCGATGGTCGTACCATCGATTGGGATGCATTCGAGCCGCAGCCGCCTGACGAAAAGCCAGTGGCCTTTTCGTTTGCGACGGAACACATCGAACAGCCGCAAATTCAGTGCTTTATCGGCTACACGAGTGAACATGTTCACCGGACGATCCGGAACAATCTGCATCAGTCACCTCTGTATTCAGGAAAAATAAAAGGCGTCGGGCCTCGTTACTGCCCGTCGATAGAGGACAAGGTAGTAAAGTTTGCGGCAAAGGATCGACACCAGCTTTTCCTGGAACCGGAAGGCCACAACACCAACGAGGTTTATCTTAATGGGTTTTCTACTTCTCTACCGTCGGATCTGCAGCTCGAGTTGCTGCGAATGATCGACGGGTTTGAGAATGTACAGATCATACGGCCAGGTTACGCCATAGAGTACGACTTTGTGGATCCCCGCGAATTGAGACCGACAATGGCGTCGACACGTATGGAAGGTTTGTTTTTGGCGGGGCAGATCAATGGAACGACCGGCTATGAAGAGGCAGCATGTCAGGGATTGCTTGCCGGGGTAAATGCGGCATTTTGTGTGCAGGGCAGGAAAGAGTTTGTTTTGCAGCGGAGTGAGGCATATATCGGCGTACTTGCAGACGATCTGATCCGTCACGGGGTTGACGAGCCTTATCGATTGTTTACTTCTCGTGCCGAGGCTAGACTGACGCTTCGTCACGACAACGCCGATCAGCGCCTTGCGCCTAAAGGGCGAGATATAGGGCTGGTCGGCGACACGGATTGGGAACGTTTCAACGCCAAACGTGACCGAATTGCGAACCTGCGTAATGCGCTGGACCAAACCCGTTTCAAACGCTCCTCGGTCGAATATTCAGGTATTTCGCAGATGCTTGATACGGACCT
Source organism: uncultured Chloracidobacterium sp. (assembly GCA_964432145.1). GTDB lineage: Bacteria > Acidobacteriota > Blastocatellia > Pyrinomonadales > Pyrinomonadaceae > OLB17. Next base: position 9,274 of record CAYSMU010000006.1, on the reverse strand, counting down.
CGGCGACGCATTTACTCTTTCGCAGCTTGCAATGAGGCAAGGTGTTGATCACGAATTGATCTACCGGCTGCTGCCGGACACTATCCGTTCTGAAACAAGAATGACTGATCTCGAAACGGCTCTTGCCGATTCGCTTTACAGCGGATATATCGAAAAGCAAAAAATAGCGAGCGAACGCATAAATCACCACGATGGCTTAAAGGTTCCCGACGGATTTGAGTTTAAAACGATCGGCGGCCTATCTAATGAGATGGTCGAACGTCTTGAGCGTGCGCGGCCAAAGAACTTTGCGCAGGTCAGGAATATTTCCGGTTTGACTCCGGCGGCGATCTCTTCGGTTTTGGTTCATCTTTCGGCCGGTTCATCTGCAAAAGTCCAATAAATATAAGTCATTCACACCACGAATTGTGGTACGTGCCACAATCTCTGAGCTGCATTTTATTTTTTCAAAAGCGTGGTACGTGCCACATTTTCGATTAGATAAAGAAAATTGCGTGTGCTAAGTTAGGTATTCGCAAACTCGAGATGGGAAAGATCATAGCGGTCGCAAATCAAAAAGGCGGGGTTGGTAAAACGACTACTGCGGTAAATCTATCAGCCGCGCTTGCAGCCGAAGGGAAAAAGGTGCTTCTCGTTGATGCAGATCCCCAGGCAAACGCGACTTCAGGATCGGGCATCACCCGGAGCAACTCCAGAAAATCGCTTTATGATGCCCTTGTCTCAGGCGACTCGCCACGAGACATGGTGTTGCCGACCGAGATCTCTTCGCTTTGGGTCTTGCCTTCTGACAAAAACCTCGCCGGGGCCGAGGTGGAGTTGGTCGGCATGGGCGACCGAAATTATGCTCTAAAAAAGCTGCTTGCAGGGATAAAGGATTACTTTCACTATCTGATAATCGACTGTCCTCCATCCCTCGGAGTACTTACGGTCAACGGTCTGACTGCCGCGGACTCTCTCCTCGTGCCAATACAATGTGAATATTACGCACTCGAAGGAGTTACCGAGTTATTTGACACTCTCGCCCGGCTTCGACGTGAGTTGAATCCGGATCTTTCTATCGAGGGATTGTTGCTGACAATGTACGATGAAAGGACGAATTTGTCGGCGGCGGTAGCCAAGGACCTGCGCGATTTCTACGGTTCACAGGTAATGGAGACGGTCATCCCGCGAAATGTTCGATTGGCTGAGGCGCCCAGCTTCGGTAAGCCGATAATGCTGTATGATCCGCGATCGAAGGGGGCCGAGAGTTATATGCAGCTCGCAAAGGAGGTCATAAACAATGGCTAGACAAACACTCGGCAGGGGATTGAGCGCTCTGCTTGGCGACGAGAAGCCCGACCTTTCGATCGAAACTTCGAGCATCGATATAGATATTGACCTTATCTCGCCGAATCCTGAACAGCCGCGAACGCGGTTTGCGGAGGGTGATCTTGAGGAGCTGACTCAGTCAATTAGAGTTAACGGCGTCGTTCAGCCGATCGTCGTGCGTCAGCGCGGCTCGCGGTACGAGATAATTGCCGGGGAACGCCGATGGCGGGCCTCGCAGCGTGCTGAATTGAGACGTATTCCGGCAGTGGTCAGGGAAGTATCCGACGAGAAGATGCTCGAGCTTGCACTGGTCGAGAATATTCAGCGGGCCGAGCTCAACCCGATCGAAGAAGCGAGAGCATACCGTAAACTCATCGATACACTTGGACTTACGCAAGAGACTGTGGCGGACCGCGTTGGCAAATCCCGCACTGTGGTTGCGACCGCAACTCGACTTCTAAAGCTGCCTGATGAGATCCAGCGTGAGCTGGAGACGGGCCGTCTCTCGGCGGGGCACGGCCGAGCCTTGCTAATGACCGACGATCCAAAGTTACAGCGAGCCGTCGCAAATTCCATAGTCGACTACGGACTGTCCGTTCGAGAGGCGGAAAAAGCCGTGAAACGACTTGCAAGAAAGCCGCAATTATCTGATAAGAAAGAGGTTACGCGAACGATCGATGCTAATATAAAGGCCGCCGAAACCCGGATCATGCGTACGCTGAATACGAACGTTAAGATCAGGCCGGCAGTAAGAGGCAGCGGCGGCAAGATCGAGATCGAGTATTACAGCACTGATGACCTCAATCGCATCTACGACGTAATATTAGGTAAATAAAGGAGTTAACAGAGAATGCACAAGCGTTTGACGGAAATGGTCAACTGCGCGGGTTGAGTGGCTAAACTCGCCCCGAGCGACCTTGCTCAAGTTTTGAGCAAGCTTCCGAAACAGAATAGCGAAAACGTCATTGTCGGCTTTGATACGTCGGACGATGCGGGTGTCTTTCGCCTTTCTGACGACCTGGCGCTCGTGCAAACCGTTGATTTCTTTACCCCCGTTGCGGACGATCCGGAGATATACGGCCGAGTGGCGGCGATAAATTCTCTGAATGACGTCTATGCGATGGGCGGAACGCCCATCACGGCATTGTCGATAGTTTGCTATCCGCAGAAGGGCGATTGGGATGTTCTGGGCGAGATCCTTGCCGGCGGGCAGATGGCAATGACAGAAGCAGGTGTTGTCGTAGTTGGCGGCCACTCGGTCGACGATCAGGAAATGAAATTCGGCTATTCGGTTACAGGCATTATCGATCCGAAACGGGTTATTACAAACGCCGGAGCAAGACCCGGCGACATTCTTGTCCTAACAAAGCCCATCGGCACGGGAGCAATAAACACTGCCGTGAAGCGAGGCGTTGCGAGCAAAGAGACCGAGGCGGCGGCTATCGCGGCCATGACCACATCAGCCGCTGATGCGTCAAAGGCAATGCAGGCCGCATCGGCCAATGCGTGCACCGACGTCACAGGATTTGGTTTGCTCGGGCATGGGTACGAAATGGCAAAGGCGAGTCGCGTGACGTTAAATATTGATTCTACAAGAGTTCCGCTCTTGCCGGATGTGCTGGAGCTGATCGCAGACGGAATGCTGACACGCGGCGACAAGAATAATCGCGCTTATGTAGGCGAAACAGTTAGAATATCGGAAGATGTATCGGGCGCGATGCAAAGTGCCTTGTTTGACCCACAGACGGCGGGTGGTTTGCTAATAAGCCTTCACGAGGACCGGGCGCGTGAGTTTATGATCGAGGTGCCAAATTCGGTTGAGATAGGCAGTGTTTCCGATGTGAGCGAGTTTTTAATCGAGGTAGTCTAGTGTTTCTGTTCATTCTCGAATCCATCGGAACCTCAGAGTTGATCATGATCGGCATAGTGGCTCTGATCTTTCTCGGGCCGCGCCGCCTGCCTGAGATCGCCAGGAAGATAGGTAAGATCACGGCCGAATTTCGCGGTACGGCTAACGAATTCAAGGAAACATGGCAGCGTGAGGTTGATCTGGAATCAGAGGTTAAAGCCCTCGATCTCAACGCGATCGAGTCCGAGGTCGAGACCGTCCCCCGTGCCGGATCCGATTTACCGCCGGCCCCGGAGATCAAGGCAGCAGATCCATCGGTATTCGACAAGCTAGAGGAAGAAAAGATCGAAGAAGGTGATAGCGCCGCCGATGCCGAGGCTCAATCCCCGCCAGTCGATGCCAATGACAAGAGGAATTGGCTCTAAGACTAAATGAACGACCATAACGCTGAACAAGAACCTGAGACGACCGGCCAGATGTCTTTTCTTGAGCATCTCGACGAACTGCGCAAGCGGCTGGTTACCTCGGTTGTTATCGTTTTTGTCGCGTTCGTGGTTTGCTGGTTCTTGTCGGATCGGATCTACGACTTTCTCAGCATTCCTATTCGGCGAGCTTTGTCAGAGGCGGCCCGCCGCGAACTCCCCGTTACGGGCCTGACCGGAGACGAGAAGATGCTCCGGCTTGAAGACATCCGGGAAGGCGATACCGGGCGATATATCTTCGACCGTCCGACCAATCTTGGCGGTACTCTGGTCTCTTCCGGGGCCACGGTTCTCGCATCAGTCGCCCGTGATCGAGAGGGTAAACTCGGACTTTTCACTGCGGAACAACTGATCACAAGCAATGCTATCGTTCCTAAGGGCGTTCGGCTCCCGATCGAATTCGGCGATGCCGCCAAGAGCGAACCGAATGCTGACGAGAGAATGACCGTTACAACGACCTCTGAGCAGTTTACCCTGTATGTAACAGTCTCACTTTACTCGGCGATCGCCATCTCAGTGCCACTACTGCTTTGGCAGATATGGATCTTTATTTCGCCGGCACTCTATCGGCACGAGCGTTCTTATGTCACACCATTTATCGGCTTATCGTCGGTATCGTTCGTCGGTGGTGCGGCATTTGCCTACTACATCCTGTTTCCACCCGCGGCCAACTATCTGCTCGGTCTGGGCGAGGGGAATTTCCAATTACTTCTCAAGGCCAGCGATTATCTCGATTTCATCACCATCATAATGCTGGCGATGGGCATTATCTTTCAGATGCCTGCAATTACCTACGTTTTGGCTCGTATAGGTATTGTCACCGCAGGATTTTTGGTCCGAAGCTGGAAGGTCTCCCTCATTGTGATCCTGATCGTAGCGGCGGTGGTCTCGCCGACGGGGGACGTGGTCAACCTTATGTTGTTTGCGGCTCCAATGATGGCCCTATATGTAGTATCCATCTTCATTGCCTGGTTTTTTGGCAAGAAACGTCAAACTGATGCCGAGGCGGCATAGTATAGGCCAAGCAACCAGCGCCGACGTATCGAGCATCTTGAATACAGTAGGTTTTGCGTCTAAAATGTTTTGAAATAAGGGCTAAGCGTTTATCTCCGTTATCGCGGCCGACAGATTGGAGTATTGGATTTATGTCGAAGTTCAGTTCAGCACGAAGGTTCCTTTTTTCGATGTCACTCGCAGGTGTGGCGAGTCTCGGTATATGGGCACAGCCGCCCGACAAGACCAAACCGGCAGAGGACGTCTCGGATAGAGTCCGTAACGTGAAACCCGAGCTGAAGAATGTATATAAGAAATGGCTCGAAAACGACGTCGCTTATATCATCACCGGTGATGAAAAGAAGGCCTTCAAGGCTCTTGTAACTGACGAAGAGCGAGAGAATTTCATCGAGAATTTTTGGCGCCGCCGCGATCCAAACCCCGACACCGAGGAAAACGAGTATCGGGAAGAATACTACGAGCGTATCGCCTACGCCAACGAGCATTTTGCCTCCGGTATTCCCGGATGGAAGACCGACCGCGGCCGCGTGTATATCGCGTGGGGCAAGCCGGACTCGATCGAGTCCCATCCTTCCGGCGGTTCCTACGACCGACCAAGCTGGGAGGGCGGGGGTTCCACTTCGACCTATCCTTTCGAGATCTGGTTCTACAGGCATCTCGATGGTGTGGGTGACGGGCTCGAGATCGAATTCGTTGACCCTACCGGAACCGGCGAATACCGCTTGGCCCGTGACGCCAACGAAAAAGACGCTCTCCGAATGGTCCCCGGGGCCGGCCTTACTGCCGCGGAACAACTTGGTTTGGCCGACAAGGCGGATCGTATTACGGGCTACGGCGGTACGGCGGGCCAGCCATTTCAGCGAGAACAGGATTCGATCTTCCGAAAGATGGAGATCCTTTCGGGATTGCAAAAGCCGCCTTCAGTTAAGTTCAGCGACCTTCAGGGCATCGCCGGCGGAGATTCAGGCGTACTCGACAACAATCCGCTCGATTTCGACATTCGTGTCGATTTCTTCCGCCAGTCTGACGACCGCGTAATTACCGCGTTCACCGTTCAGGCGAACAACAAAGAACTTACCTTTGAGAACAGCGGCGGGCTTGAGCAGGCGACAATGAATATTTTCGGACGCATCACCGCTGTCTCCGGCAAGCGTTCGGGAATATTCGAGGACTCGGTCACGGCGACCGCGACCGCTGCCGAACTTGCCGAGGCGCGGGATCGTAAATCCGTTTATCAAAAGGCGATCGCTCTGACGCCGGGTACCTATAAGGTTGATGTCGTGGTTCGCGATGTGAAGTCAGGCAACAAGGGCGTGCAAAATCTAGGATTTGTCGTGCCGCGCTATGACGAGAAAAAGCTTTCGACCTCGTCGCTAATTCTCGCATCGAAGCTCCGTTCCACGACCGATCGCGATATTGGACAGGCGTTCGTTATTGGTAATGCAAAGGTGATCCCGAATCTGTCAGGCGTCTATCGCCGTGGTGAGGATGTTGGCCTTTATCTTCAGGTTTACAATGCTGAGATCGACCAGACCACGCTGCGGCCCGCGGTTGACGTAGATTATATCTTGACCAAGGACGGTAAGGAGCTGCTCAAGACGCGGGAGGACTGGAGCGGGTTGAGCGATTCCGGCCAGCGATTGACGTTGGCGAGGCTTCTGCCGACCGCCGCCATGCCCACCGGTGACTACGAGCTAAAGGTCATCATCAGGGACCGTGTTGGCGGACAGGTGATCGAGAACAAGGGTAAATTCTCGGTGCTTCAATAGGCTGGAATGTAAGGAAACTGGATGGCGTTGCTCTCGCGGGCGACGCCATTCTCATTTTCGGCGTACTTCGATCACCGGCGAATCCTTGCGTTCACTGGTGGCAAATATGGAGTTTCCGTCAACGCTGTAACAGATTGCTTCGCCAACCTTTCTCGGACCAAGCTCAACGGCAATGGGGGCTTGGCTCCAGATCTGGTCAAAACTCGCGGCTCCGGCCGGGAGGTCAAATTCGTACGCACCCGAGTAATCGCAGATTATCAGGTGCTTACCGTCAGGCGAAATGTCACCGCCGGTTACAAATCCATTCGGTATCGCGGGAACGGAGAGTTGGCCGACCGATTCAGCCTTCTGGGTTTCGACTGAGCCGAAATCCGGCTTGACGCGATAAACGCCCGCGGGGCCGCTGACCCGTTTAGTGACAATATAGATCGAGCCAAGCTGCGGATGGATCAAAAGAGTCTCAGCGTCCTGGTCAAAATCGGGATAGGTGTATCGAATTTGGTCGGCATTGACAGTCAAGAGCGGTTCCTTGCGATTCGAATCGGCTGCAGCCGGCGTAACTGTCGGTTCAGCAACCCGATATACTAGATGTACCGGGCGCCTTGCTTTATTGTCGCCGATCTCACCTATGTAGAGCCAACATTTGCCAGCCTTGTCTTTGTAGGCGGCAATATCTTCCCAGTCGACATTTTCCGCACCGGCAACTCTCCAGGTGCCGAGGACGTCACCGTTTAGACCTAGTGCGAAGATGTACGCATCATCACCGGAATCGTTATGCGTCCAAAGGATATTGTCTTGGCATCGCGACGCCGCGAGTCCGCTGCTCTCGGTTATTTCACGTGAACGTATCGTGCCGGTGACAACCGGGGGCAAGAATCTCGACTCAGCGGCCGGCAAACTCGCCTTCGACGAAACAAACGCGCATCCGGAAAAGTTGGCGATTGTTGCCGACAGAATGACAAAGAGGCAAAATTTGGTTATAGTTTTTTTCGACATACGTCACCAAATCTCTAATTATAACGCACACGTTGCGGGGCAGGTTCCGAACCCGGACCCCGATCTTTTCGTAGAGTATCGCAAGAGATGATTGTTGGAACCGAATGGCTTATTGAGGCAACGGGTTGTAATGCGGATGCCCTGCGGGATGAGGACGCGATCCGCGGCATCATGTCGCGGGTGATCGGCGGCCTTGGCTTGCGGTCGATCGGTTCGGTTTGGCACAAATTCGGCGGTGAAGGCGGGATAACCGGCCTCATCGCTCTGACCGAATCCCACCTTGCATGTCATACCTATCCGGAATACGCAACGGCGACATTCAATCTTTACTGCTGCCGGACGCGGCCCGAATGGGAATGGGACACAGAGTTACGCTGCGCACTTGCCGCGACGAGTGTAACGGTTATGAAGATCGAGCGCGGTGAATCGGGTAACGAACTCGCAAAATCGGGAACCGCCGGAGGCGATAGATGAGCGTACTCCAGGCCAATTGCCCATCATGCGGGGCAGCCATAGAATTCAAAGCGGGCTCGACCATAGTCCTGGTATGCCCATACTGCCGATCGGCAGTGGCCCGTACCGACCGCGGCCTTGAGGACATCGGCAAGGTTGCAGAGATCGCCGATTCCGAATCACCGCTAAAGCTCGGACTAAAGGGTGAGTATAAGGGCGCTCGTTTTGAACTAACCGGTCGAGCTCAGCTCAAGCACGAACTCGGCGGCTATTGGGACGAGTGGTACGCGACGTTCTCAAACGGCTGGGTCGGCTGGCTCGCGGAGGCTCAGGGCCGGTTCTATATGACGTTCTACCAACCGCTGCCCGCGGGAACGGTATTGCCGTCGTTCGCCGGACTGCAGCTTGGCCAGGTCGTTACCGAGATCCCTAATCCGACCCCGTTGATGGTCCAGGAGAAAGGGCGCGGAACGAGCGTAGCGGCCGACGGCGAGATCCCGTACAAACTTACGCCCGGCGAACAGTTTGAATACGCCGATCTCGCGGGCAAGAACAACACCTTTGCGACCATAGACTACAGCCTCGATCCTGCGTGGGTATTTGTCGGCAATCAGGTCACCCTAGAAGAGATCGGACTCGGCGACGCCAAATCGGTGAAGCGTGAGGGTAAGCGAGTGAGCGCCGCCGGCATGGGCTGCCCTAACTGCGGCGGGCCGCTGGCGCTGATCGCCCCGGATAAGGCCGAGCGTGTGACCTGCCCGAATTGCGATTCGCTCCTCGACGTCAATCAGGGAAATCTGACTTATCTAAAGGCGTTGACGCCGCCGGCAAACGCTCCCGAGTTTGTTGCGCCTATCGGTGCCGAGGGCACATTCCCCGGAGATGTTAAGTTCAAGATCATCGGCGCTGTGGTACGCAGCGTAACGATCGAGGGTATCCAGTATTTTTGGCACGAGTATCTCCTTTACAATCCTATGATCGGATTCCGATGGCTCGTTCATTCGGACAATCATTGGAATTTTGTCGAGCCCATAAATCCTGCGGATGTTGAACAGGACAACGTATTTGCAACCGGCAGTACGGTAACTTTCAACGGCCAGAAGTACAAGATATTTCAGGACGCTCCGGCGGTCGTTGAATATGTCAAAGGCGAGTTCTATTGGAGAGTTGAGCAAGGCGAGACCGTTCGGGCGGTAGACTATGTCGCTGCTCCGCATATGCTCTCGATGGAAGCCACAGCGGATGAGATGAACTGGTCCCTTGGCACCTACATGACCAACGAAGAGGTTGAGAAGGCATTCGGCATCTCGGGACTTCCCCGGCCGTGGGGTGTCGGTCCCAATCAGCCATTTACAGGTCGATTTTATTACACGTGGGGAGCTCTGCCTCTGCTCCTTCTTATC